>JBBQQK010000051.1:0-8231 GCA_038216025.1 Patescibacteria group bacterium | reverse complement strand
AAATCCAGTAGAAGCGCCAAAGACTTTCTGTATCGCCTTCACTACTTAATTGATGCCGATATTCTGAATATTCAGACTGACAATGGATCAGAGTTTTTTGCAGAGTTTGAAGAGGCACTGAGACAGCTCCTTATTCTTCATTGGTTTTCCCGACCGAGAACGCCCAAGGATAATTCTGTGGTTGAAAGATTTAACAAAACTCTTCAGGAAGAATGGCTTAATGACGGTAATTTCACACCGGTTGTGGACACCTTTAACAGGGCATTAACGGAGTGGCTGGTAGAGTACAATTTTGAAAGACCACACCAAACTATTGACTACTTAACACCTATTGAGTACCTTGAAGTTACATTAGGAAAACAACAAAAGTTGTTACCAACGTACTCTGCCAGAACAATTAGTTGAAAAAAAGTTAAAAAGCTGTTAATATATGTATGTATTTTGGGCGACTAGCCGAGCTGGCTTAGAGCGCGGCTCTGCATACAAGATAATAAGAAAATTTCAAAGCGTAAATCAAAACTTTTTTAGTGCATTTGTTGGTGGGCAATTGGGCGACTAGCTCAGTTGGTTAGAGCGCGGCTCTGATAAAGCCGAGGTCACAGGTTCGATTCCTGTGTCGCCCACCAACAAATATGGTATAGTTTTGATCTAAAGCCGAGGTCACAGGTTCGATTCCTCTTACCCCTACCATAAAATAATCGTAATCCTCAGATTGCGGTTATTTTTATTTACAAACAGGGTATTCGAATAAATTTAGACCTGATCTTCGATTGTAATAACTCACTATCAAAAATATTTAATACAGTATTGCAATTAATTTTTCGATATTATTTGCATTTATGTACGTATATGAGGTACAAATATCGAATGACAACTGCAACTAAAATTTTAGAGGCAAAAACCTGCCATCAATTGATTGAGGAATATAGAAGCAACTTTCAAGAAGGATTTTTGTCTGGAGAATTTCTATATTTTGATATCGAAGGCGATATGCATAAAATAATAGCCCCATTTCACGATAATGTTTGTGTTAGCGGTGATATTATTGCCGCCAATATTACGATATATAATCCAACTAAACCGATAGAAAGGCATGGCAAAAAGTATCTTCTTGGACGGGTTGAACCTTTAGTTTCTGAAGATTCCAGAATAATGTTTTTTGAAGAAATTGACGGGAAGTGGAGAGTGATGGATAATACTCCGGTATTCAACCTTCAAGACCCGTTTCACATTGAAAATATTCAAGAACACCATGTTTTGGGTGGGGTTAGGGTATACGGTAATCTTAATTTAACCGGAGAGATCAGTTATGAAACAGTTTTTTATCGCTATAAAGAAAGTGTTTTAGAACTTATTGAACCGGATGGGTCTCTTGCTGAGCCTTTTGCGGTTAGTTTGCCTATGATGAAGGACATTAGAATGCTTGAGTTGCAGAGTGGCAACATCGGTGTTTTCACGCGACCGCAAGGCGGCGAAGCAGGGCTAGGTAAAATTGCATATATCGAAATTGTTGAACTTGATCAGCTGCAAGACTCAATTCCAAAAGCAGAAATTGTTCCTCATCAATTCCATGACAATGAATGGGGAGGAGTAAATGAGCTGCACCTTCTGAAAAACGGTAAGATAGGAGTGCTTGGCCATATCGCTCATTTTGACCAAGAAGTCAGGCACTACTATGCTATGGCCTTTGTGTTTGACCCGGATGTACATTATGCCACTCATATGGAAATATTGACTACAGCTGATGAATTTCCGAAGATAAAACCAAAAAGATCTGATTTAGGAAAAATTATATTTAGTGGCGGTCTAAAAAGACATTCCAACGGAATAGCTACCTTGTACGTTGGAGTGGGCGACACACGGGCTGGCTCGATACAAATCAAAGATCCATTTTTGAAGTATGAATAAAATGTTATAATTTGAGTATGTTGTTAGCAGCTCATTCTATCGTTGGTGGTGTGGTCGGATCCAAAGCAGACAGTGCTATTGCTGCTTTTATGTTAGGCGTCGTCACCCATTTTTTACTAGACTCCATTCCGCACTATGACACAACCGACAAGGGCAAATTCACTATCCGTCAAATAATACTAACTTTTTTTGATTTAGCGCTTGGTATACTTGTGATTTGTTATGTCGTAAAACCGCAAGATCTAGTTTTCTGGTGGGGGGTATTGGGTGGATTGGTTCCAGACATTTCGGACGTAACACCTTTTTGGCGAAATAGCTTTCGAAAAACAAAGTTTGGTTACAATTTTCATATGTTACACGAACGGATTCAAAAATATAAATTGCCCTGCTTGCCCGGGTTGGCTATACAGTGGCTCATTATACTTTTTGTTATTATTTTGTTTCAATAATATAAATTTCTCTTATCAACAGGTATATCATTGAAAAATGATGTATTTTAAAGTTGTAAGAATAACCTGCAAGGGGGTAGTGGTCATTGACCAAAGAAGATGAGAGACAGTGGTCAGAAGCTGGAAAGATGAGGGCAAGTTTTTTAGGAGGGTGGTACTGCGAAGAATGTTGTAAGCAGTTGATCAATTTGAGAGATGTGAGCGGTCATCACATCTGGCCCAGAATTCTTGGCGGTGAACATACGGCTGAAAATCGACGCAATCGATGCGGTGTTTGCGAAAAGAGCGACAAGCATTGGTTGGCCTCGAACCATTATTTGATTCGCCAAAAGCTATTGGCGGAAGACTATAACGAGGTTAGGAGTCTCTTGGAGAAAAACGATCCTAAAGCATTGAGTCTTTTGGTTCACGGCTTAGATTACTACAGGGGACTGGTGATTAAGTTTGAAGTAAAAAAGGGTCAAGTGTATACAGGAGGAAAAAAGCCTACTGTAGTAAAGGCTTTATCGGTAGCATGAGGAGATGAAGTGATACTATTGACTTTTCACTGTACATGTGGTATGATGTACATCACAGTGAATGAATTCCAATGGATTTTGAAAGGGAGAGTGTTATGAAGGGATTCGGAGTGTTTCTTGGCCTTCTTGACCCCGTAAGGGAGCAAGAAGAAGAGAAGGAGACGGAGGAAATCTCGATAGAAGAGAGGTTTCCTGAAATCAACGTTGGCCTGATGGCCTTTTCCGGCATCTACGGATTGCCGGAGACCGAGGTCATCGCGGCAGGATAGGAGGAGGAAAGAAAATGGGGATTGTCGGTAGTTTTCTCGCGATCGTTATGATTGCCGGAGTGCTGTTTGGGGTCGCGTTGTGCTTGTATTATAGCGATTCCACGGCAGCTAAAACAATTGAATAGTGTCTAACTTGAGGCGAGCCATCTAAGCGATGGTTCGCCTCTTTTCGTTGTTAAAAAAATATATTGTCTCGTCCTTGAAATATCTTCTGACTAACATGTCTAACCATATTCGGCTATTTCTGATATAATTGAAGCAACCAAGGAGGGGATAGTTGGCCGAATTTAAGAAAAACAAAAAGGGATTCACCATAATCGAGGTACTTATAGACCTTTTTCTTTTGGCGACTGTTTCTATGGCTATTGCAGGTGCATTTACTGCCAGTTTTAAATCTATGGTGTATGCCAAGAGTAAACTAGCAGCTGTTGGGCTTGTAAATGAAAAAATAGAGAAGATCAGGAACATGCCATATGACGATCTTGCTACAGAGCACGGATTGATTTTGCCTCATGGAAATATTTTAGATAACGAGTCGGTTGTTAGAAACGGTTCTAGCTTAAATGTAAAGACCGATATTCAATATGTTGACGATCCGTTTGACGGCAATTTCGCAGGTACTATAACAGGCAAGCCAAAAGATCTATATCCGTATGATTATAAGAAAGTCGAAATTACTGTAAGGCGGCAGGGGACGACTGGAAACAGGGGAATATTGGCCAGTATTACTTCTAATGTGGCTGCCAAAGCGGCCGAAACGCCTTCTAACACCGGTATTATTTATTTGTGTATTATTGATTCAAATAAGAATCCGGTTTTAGGAGCACATGTAGAAATTTCTAATTCGGATTTAGGGCCAGATTACGACATAAGAGCAGATACAGGGAATGACGGTTGTATTATGGTGCCCAATCTTCCGCCCAATCAGCACAATAACTATCATGTCGCCGCGACAAAAGAAGGCTACTCATCAGATCAGACGTATCCAAGAACTGCCCAAAATCCAAAGGCTGAGCAGCCTGATCTGGATGTTTTCGCCCAGCGGGTCACTAGTGCGACACTTACTATTGATCGTGTTTCCACGATGGAAATCGATTTTGTTGATTCCGGTGGAGTCCCAATTGAAAATGCGCCGGTTCACATCGAAGGGAATGAATTGAAATACAATAACCCGGATACAAAAATATTTTCTCAGGATTTTACTAGTGATGTGTCAGGCCATCTGTCGGTGTCAAATTTAAGATTCGATGACTATTTGATTCAATTAAGCGGGTGGAATATTGTTTCAATGTCTCCCTTTTCCCCAGTTGATCTCAAGGCTGGCGTAACTTTGAATGTGAAGGTTGTTGCAAGTCACAATGCTGGCACTATGAGGGTGTACACACTGAATCCATCGATCGGACTTTTGAATCAAACGGCCGATATTACGCTGACTGGCGACAACTTTTCGGCACCAACCCTAAAGCTGGTAAGAGGAACTGTTGAAATAAATGCTACAAATATTCAAGTTAATAACAATCAAACCGTTACAGTAGAGTTTGACCTGCAAGGAGCGGCGCTGGGAATGTATGATATCGTCATACAACAGGGTGGTGAGAATGTTCACCAGACTGATGCATTTGAGGTAATAAATCAATGAAAAATAATGGTTTTACATTGATTGAAATAATAATCTCTTTGGCAATAGTCAGTGTTTTGGCCTTGATGACTACAGCACTTGTGACTACTAGTTTAAAGAATTACCGGATAAAATATCAAAGCGTAATATTGGAAGAAAAGGCTTCGGCTGTTATGAGGGATTTTGAACAGAACATACGGGCCGCCAATTTAATTGAGTCAGCCAGTGATAATGAAATAGTGTATTATCGTTTTTATAATGCTTCAGATGTTTCCGCGACCAAAGTTAGGTATTTTAAGGAAGGAGATCAGTTTAAAGTGGGGGTCACCGATCCGGAAGGATCCAAGCCAAATATTACTTACCCTGATTCTTCAGAAAAAATACGTTTAGTTGTGGGAGATGTGGTTAATCACAATCCGATTTTTGTGTATTACGATGGAAGCGGTAATTCGGTTGATGGTCAATATGATATTCCGAATATAATGATGATCGGAATAACCATAGAATTGGATAAAGATAGTGCCCCGCCAAACAAGGTCATACAAAGTACCGCGGTAAATTTAAGAAATATGAAGAAAAATTTATAATTAATCGATTGTTGTAATTAAAAAGAAATGATACTAAATAAAAAAGTCTTACAAATTGTTAAAGCCAAATTAGCTTTGGGCTCAATTCCATCTCTTTCTGAAAATAAACGCGGTATGTATCTTCCTGTAATCTTGATGTGCTCGGTTGTCTTTATTGCTCTGGCCATGTCGATAGTTAGTATTGCAATGGTAAACATGAAGATGTCCGAGTTGCACAATAAAAAAATTACCGCCATGTCGATTGCCGAGGCTGGTATAAATTATTATATGTGGCACATGGCCCATGATAACACTGATTATTGCGACGGACAAGCGTGCAATGGAACAGGAACTTATGGACCCTATACGCATCAATATACAAATTCTAACAATGAAGTTATAGGAACGTATGATTTATTCATAACGCCGCCTACTCCGGGGGACTCGAATGTAATCGTAAAATCTGTCGGAAAAGTAAGTGGAATTAGTCCTGTTAAAACCATTGTGTCGGAAATTGGAATGCCATCTTTTTCAAAATATACTTTGCTTATTGATCAAAACCAATTGCATCTTGGTACTGGCGGAAAGATAGAAGGGTCTGTTCATGTTAATTATCAAACAATAAATAATGAGGGTGAAATAACCGGCGACGTATCTTCGACAGAAGAAAATGGTGTCTACGGCAGCGGAATTTTCAGAGGGGCCAAGCTTTTCCCTGTGCCGCCAATTGATTTTAATCGTTTGGACGTCGATATACTCAAAATAAGAAATGACGCTAGAAATAATGGGAATGGCGATTGGTACAATATTTCGGGTGATGATGGCTATCAGATTATTCTAAATCCCACCAGTTATGATCTTTATCGGGTAAACAACCACAATAATACCGGTTTTAATATTTCGAACAAAACTTTTTTGGGAAATCACAATTATCCTGCAGAAGGAGTTATTATTTGTGAAGATAATGTTTGGGTCGAAGGGACCATCGATAACACAAAAGTAACTATTATCGCGGCTGATCCTGAGTCAAATGGTAATAACACAAAAAATCTATATATCACAAACCGAATCAAGTATAATAATTTTGACGGAAGTGACAAAATAGGACTGATTTCTCAAACTAGTATATTTTTAGCCCAAAATGTACCGTCCAACATGGAAATAGATGCAGCCATGATTGCTAAAAATGGTTTTATTAAGATAAATAATTACGCTGTGGCAAAAGATTCTCTCAAATTATATGGGAGTATGGCGGCAAAAAATGTAACATGGAAATATACCTCAGGGGTAACTACTGTGAGCGGGTTTAAAGAAAGAGATATGATAGCCGATCAACAAAATATATTGAACCCACCACCGAAATTCCCACTGACTGGTACATATGCGATATTGAGTTGGCGGGAAGAGTAATCAATATAAAGGAGGTTTATGAAAATTGTTATATTTATTCTTTTGATGGCTTCTGGTTTTGTTTTGATAAAATATTGTAAGTGGTTGGTTGACTCTACGGGTATTAGGTTTTACGGTATCGAGAGAGTGCTTGGGCCAGGAGGAACATATACAATTCTGAAGTTAATGGGTGTGGCTGCGATAGCTTTTTCTTTTTATTATGCAGTGAATATGTAATTGTTCATCTAAAACCGAACATCATTTATCTGTAGTAACTAAAAAGATAAGTCTCGGACAGATTGTCCGAGACTTTATTGATAGCTAAGTTGAATCTATTATTGTCGCCACAATGTGGCAGTTGATTTCTCGCCGCTATCGTCCGTGCTTTAGCCCACGACTACGCCGTTATCTACGTCTTCGGCGCCGCACTTGGTGAAGCCTTTGGACAGGCTAAATATTACACCGATAATTTAAGAGAAAACATTTTACGAGGAATCAGACAGAAGTTAAGGCGTGGTGAGATGCCGGCAAAAGCTCCTGTGGGGTACTACAATGAGCCAAGACTGCGATCTATCGTACCAGACAAGACATTGTTCAATAAAATGAAAAGGAGCTTAGAGCTTTTTGCTGCAGGAAACCACACCTTAACTAAACTACAAGAAGAAATGTTTTCTCTGGGCTTGGTTAGTAAAACGGGAAAGCCCTTACATTTATCAACGATACAAGGGCTTTTAACTAATCCGTTTTACTATGGCATGTTCACATATAGGGGAGAGCTACACGAGGGAAGTCATAAACCAATGATTTCCAAGAAAATTTTTGACAAAATCCAACTAGCCATACACGACAACGGCAAGCCTCGCAAAAAGTCAAAAGAAAAATACTTTCCATTTTTGGGTTTTGCTAAATGCGGAGAATGCGGCTATATGATAACCGCAGAGAAGAAAATTAAACCAAGCGGACGAGAATATATTTATTATCGTTGTACCAAAAAAAGCAAAACCCAAAAATGTCATCAGCATGACTTTTTGCGTGAAGAACTATTTGCCGAACAAGTAATAGACTATTGTCAAAAAGTTTCTATTCCCGACGATTGGAAAGATAGGTATTTGGAGAAAATAGCTAAATGGGAACAAGAACAAAACAATTCGTCGGGAATTTTCGTTCAAAATCTAAAATATAAATTGAAAACCACCAAAGAAAAAATCAGTCGGCTTATCGACCTTCATTTAGATGGCGAATTAGAATTGGCAGAATTCAAACAAAAGAAAAATATATTAGTTGAACAAAAAGCCGACCTAGAGCAAAAACTTAACGATTTTGAACGAAAAGGAAATCATTGGCTCGAACTCTTAAAAAACTGGATAATTGATGCCAACCAAGCAGGAAATCTTGCCAATACAAAAAATTTCCCCGAAATGAGAAATTTTTTGAAAACCGTCGGCTCGAACCGCATTTTGTTAGACGGAAAGTTGAAAATAAATTTTCAAAAACCATACGATTTACTCTGGAAT
>JBBQQK010000050.1:0-8460 GCA_038216025.1 Patescibacteria group bacterium | reverse complement strand
AATCCGGAAAATCGGACGGCGTTCCAGTCTGATGGTGACATTCGAGTAATGTAACCAGTAACTGAGAAATAGCACTGTGGGTGCGTATGGAGTAATCCGTGCGCACTTTTTATTGTTCAGACCATTTGACAAAGCTCAGTGCTGGATTAAATTTTCGAAAAAATACTAGCAGAAAGAATTCCAAGTCATCTCGAATACATAAAAAAATACATTTATTGAACCGCCAAAGCCAACTAAGGCTGGATTTCGCTTGGCGTAATAGCAAAACTGTCTCCTCTATTCAATTCGCCAGCCAATATCTTTTGAGCCAGCATGTCTTCAATCTTTTCTTGAATAACTCTTGCCATAGGACGGGCACCCATTTGAGGATCAAAGCCCATTTTAGCCAGAATTGCCAATACTTCCGGTGCGACATCTATGCTTATGCCTTTGTTGGCAAAAATATCAGCTTTAAGATCCTCAAACATAAAGCCAGCCACTTGCTGTATCTGATTTTCTGACAAAGGCGAAAATACAGCAACTGTAGAAAAACGATTCAGGAATTCAGGGCGATAAATTCCCTTATCCTGAAGATACGAGATGAGGTCTTTTTTGACAGTATTGTAATCTTGACCGGAAGTAATTGCATTGCGTATGAGATCCGAACCGGCATTTGAAGTAGCAATTATTATACAGTTAGAAAAAGATACTTTGCGCCCAGTTCCATCAGTAATCACCCCTTCATCCAACATCTGCAAAAACAAATCGAGTATTTCGGGGCATGCTTTCTCTATTTCATCAAAAAGTAACAAGGAAAAAGGATTTTCACGAATGGCAGTTGTAAGAGCCCCCGGAATATTTTCCCCTCTTATGTTGGAGCCAATAAAGCGGTAGATATCATCCCTATTTTGATACTCAGACATGTCAAAACGAATCATCCGGTCAGCTCCGCCAAAGTATGATCTGGCCAATGATTTGGCAGTTTCTGTTTTTCCAACTCCGGTAGGACCAAGGAAAAGAAATGATCCAATTGGTTTTTTACTGTTGACCACGCCGGCACGAGCACGCCTTAAGGCATTGGCAACAGCGGAGATTGCCTGATCTTGCCCTATTACATCCTTATGCATCTCTGCCTCCAAAGAAAGTAATTTTTGCCTTTCTCCCGTTTCTGCATCTCCGGCCGGAACATTGAATTTCTCAGAGACATAATCGGCGATATCTTCTGCCCCAATTATTGTTTGACCCCTTTTGGAAGAAGTAAAAGCAGCTGCTCTGTCTAACAGATTGATAGATTTTTCAGGATTGGGCATATTCAGTAAATATTTTTCCCCTAAAGTATAAGTTTGTTTTATCGTTGCATAAGGAATCATACACTTTGTTCGGTATTCTATTTGATAAACAACATTTTCAAGTATTTCCAGCATCTCGCTCTCAGTTGGCTCGGCTATATCGACTCTTGTTATTCTTTGATTGAAAGCTGTATTAGGCACTATATATTGATGATAACTTGCTACATCACAGGTACCTATTATGGAGATAGAAGGAGATTCCAGAACTTGCAACAAAATTTGAGAAAGATCGCTTCGCCCAGCATCTCCGGACGATAGCATATTTTGAAAGTTTTCTATATATATGATGACATTACCAGCACTTGAGGCTTCTGAAAAAACCGACATGACCCTCTCTGTAATTTCTCCCGGACTAGAAACACCTGCTAGTAAAGAGTCTATATCAATTTGAAGAATGTGACGGTGGTCCAACGGAGAGTTGGTGCGCCCTTCCGTAACTTGCTTGGCAAAACCCAAGACAGCAGTTCTTTTTCCGACACCAGGTTCGCCAACTACTAGTACGTTGTTGCCTGAATTTGAGAGTAGTGATTCCTTTATTGCGCCGATCTCCCTTTCATGGCCGACAATTTCCAGGTTAAGACCATTATCTTTAATGATATTTATGATGTCATAGGAAAAATGTTTAAGAAATAAAGTATAGCCGTACGCCCAATCACGGCCAATTCCGCCAGTGAATATAAAATTATTAGCCGACAATAGAACATTCTTCGTTTTAATTTCTTCTTTCATTCTATTGAGCCAGTCAACTACTCTCTGGATATCGGAGATGTTCAGCTTATAGATATTCAAGATTTCCTGAAAGAACGCATCTGTCTTGAATATAGATTCAATAAAATCTCCAACTTGTATTTGACTCCGTCCCTTTTCGGTTGCTGTTTCAAATGCCTTGATAGCAATATCTTGCGGGGAATAATTGCCAGTATAATGCGTAATAATCTCCTCTAGATTCTTCTCGCCGATCCCTAATCGAAAAAAGATAAAATTGGCATCATGAGTTTTGGACAAAGAGAGTATCAAATCTTTGGTACTAGCCTCCTTCGAATAAATACCGCTGGTAGCCTTGGCTAAATCAAGATCAAACCTATTGAAGAGATTGTCAGCGCTATCATTTTTCAAAGATTGGATATTAGCTAAGTCTTTGTGAAATAAAAACAGTGGTAATTCCATAAATCCAAGAGCAATAATGAAAATAACAACTCCATTATTCAACTTATATTGTGGCAACGCCCCGGTTAAATTGTTGGCTAGGATTAAAATAGACAAGACACCAAATACTAGAATTAAAATGCTTACAGCTTTAACTAGACAGCCTCGCCAAAAAGCATCAAACATCAATAATTTGCTTTGGAGCGTGCCTTTTGGTTTTATAATGTATTTTTTCTCAGACATTAGCGATAGAGAGAATAATTAAAAAGATAAAAATCAACGGATAAAGAAGCCATATAAATATTACCGCCCCTGTCAGAATAAAAGTGGCGGCCATAGCGATTATGTAGACCAAAATCGTGGTTAGCTTTATAAGAGCACCGACACCCCTTGAAACCATATTCATGCTAAAGGCTTCAAATTTTTCCTTTATGGCTAGGCCGTCGTAGCTAATCTTGTCTCTTTTCCAAGGATAAAATAAAGTATTGAGGCATATTTTTACCGAAAACAAGTCAGTCAAATATGCAAAAAAGTTTTTTATGTACAACAAAAAACGAGGAAACATTTCCTTGTACCACCAGTGATAAAATATTCCTACTATTGTAATATCCCCTCCGTTATTCCGCATCAACAGTTGCTATAGATTTCTAAAATAAATCATTTCTGCCTCAGACCACATTAGGCTTCGTCAACTGAAATAGCGCTTACGGGACAACCGTCTATTGCGTCTTGAACGGAATCCTTGACTTCGTCGCAATACTTTCCGGTGAAATGTGAAAAACCATCGTCTTTGACTTCAAATAAATTTGTATCGTCAGTTGCCTTAAATGTTTCGCAGGCACGACATCCGATGCACTCTTCGCTAATCTTTACTTTTGGCATATGTACCTTTCCTAATATTTTATTACTAATTAATTATACGAAAAAAGAGAGGGATTAATCAAGTTTGTTGACCAATAATAATACCACAACACAATAAAAGCAAACCTAGCTATTGACAAAAGGTTATGTGGTATGTTATAATTGTTTAATTTCCTGAAAAGGAAAGAATATGAACGATAAAATAATTAAAAGTAAATCTTACCGGCTAGGAACCGGTAGAACCAATTAAAATTAATTCCATTAAGTTACAAACTTCTTGGAGCTGCCCTGAAAGAGCGGGAGAACGCTATAAAAAGCGAAAACAAAAAATGAAAGAAAAAATCAAAAAAGAAATCGCGATCGCAGGAACGAAGAACATTGAGTACACTAAATTAAGTGCCGTTGAAGCAATATCAATGAGCGTAGTAGCAATACTGGCCTTAACGCTTGGCACAATATTTGGAGATAAATTATTTTAAATTATACTAAAATCAACCACCCATAATTAATTTATAAAACAAAAATCCCCGGCCACGCATGGGGATTTTTGTTTTATATAAAGAAACTCGATCTATGTTTTCTTTAGGAATTTCAGAAGAATAGCCGCTTTTTCCGGATCTATGGAATATTTACCGTTATCCTCGGGAATCAAGAAAGAATCCCAGAGACTAGAAATAGTCGAAGCCAATGATGATTTGGCTGCTTCAAGCTGTATCAAAATTTGCTCCTCCGGCTTATCCTTAGCAACCATGTCCTCTATGCCGCGAATCTGCCCTTCAATTCGCCTTAGTCTGTTGTAGATGTTTTGATGTTTCATTATTTGAGCGATTAATCGTTAAATGCCAAACTTCTGACAATTTTCACTGTTTAGAAGGGAAACTGTGGACAACATTGCCAATCCACAACTATACCCCGCCCTTTCCACAATATACCCCCTACCGGTATATTTATGAAGTGGATAACTCAACTTTCTGGGGATAAAATAGCAATAATAAAAATACCCCCAAGTTACCGAGGGGGTATTTTTATACTATATTGAGTCAGTTATTTATCGTCTTGGTCTAGCAAAATCGATTTTTACTGGTCTACCGGCAATGTCTTGCCCGTCTAAAGCTTCCTTGGCTTTTGAAGCCTCGTCAACTGTTTCGAACTCAACGAAACCAAAACCTTTTGATCGTCCGGTTTCTTTATTAGTAATAACAGCGCAACTAACTACTGTACCGTAAGGCTCAAAAGCCTGTTTTAGGTCCTCGTCTGTTGCTGCCCATGCCAATCCGCCAACAAAAAGTCGTGCATCTGCAACGGCTTCCTCTTGAACGTCTGTTGTTTCATCTTGGTCCATACTTACCTTTCGTGCATCCCGATAAAGGGATTATAACTTACTTCTATTTACTCTAAGCGCATCTATCCGACCATGACAGTGTGCCTAGGGTCACAGAAATAACTTTATTTAAAAATTACCACTTCTCTAGAAAGTGATAAAATATTAAAATAGCTCAAAATGTTATTATGAAGAATTCTTTTAGCAGTAATTTCTAAGCCAAAAGTAGGCGAGGAAGCAACTGCTGAACTAATTAAATTTGATAACCGATTCATTCAATAACTCTAAAAATACTTAAGTAAAATGTATCATCTTTGCAAATAAATAGCAAGTAGCCAAAGCTCCTAATTGAAAGATGAGTATTGATAAATAGAGCCAATTTTATAATGCTCTAGGACTTCTAAGCTTGGTGGAAAGATATTTTTTGGTATAATATCAAGCTCAAACCATTGCCAATCGGTGATTTCATCCGGCTCCATCACTTTTGGCTCTCCTTCGAAATCTTGGCACAAAAAGCCTAAAGTTATAAAGTGAGCGTCCGGAATCATGTCGTTGGCAAGACTAATCAACTTTAATTTGTCTTTGTCAATTTTCATGCCGGTTTCTTCAAGCGTCTCACGATAGATTCCCTCTTCAGGCGTTTCGCCAAAATGCATCTTTCCGCCCGGCATTGTCCATGTACCTTCCCCGTGCATTTCAGAGTCAGCCTTTTCGGCCTCTTCATGTCTTTTTCCTAAAAGAACTTTGCCTTCCTTCAAGACCATCACACCCAAACCCACTTTAACGTTTATTTCGCTCATTTTCTCCTTTTTCGTTTATATAGAAATAATAAGCCTTAATCGTAAAGATATCAAATGACTTTCATAAATTAAAGAAAAATGATATACCTTAGACAGATCCCATGAAGGTCAGGAGGTATTAGTCGTGGAAGAACAAAAAGGACCTGAAATTCGGAGGATAATATTTTCAGACGAATCGATCCTAAACCAGGGATACATTGTCCTGGTGGAGAATGCGATCGCCGGTATTACCAAAGGTAACACACTTGTTCTTGAACTTTATATGACAGGAGTTACCAATCCCGCCAACTTGGTTTTCGACAACCTGGTTAGAATAAAAACCGGTAAAAAGACTGTTAACATGAGCTACACAATCTTTGCAAACGAAACGCAAGCAACAGCTGCTCTGGAAACCGGTCATGTTACTATTGCCTGGAAAGGCGGCCAGGAGCGGCCATATCACTTTGGGGGGGAATTCACTATACCTAAAGGCTACGCTGGACTATTCATCGGTATCGCAAAAGAACTTGATCTTATACAAGCAATAAGGCCCAACGAGGGCTAACGCCAACTGCACGCCGCCGCGAACCATCAGGTTCGCGGCCTTGCTTTTTGTTATGGCATTCTTTCACAACCTAGTAGAATATTTTCATTAAAGTAATTTGAAATGAATAAATTTCATCATTGAATCTTCAATAACCTTTTCGCCGTAATATTTTCTGAAAGTCTGCACTATCTCCTCTTTGCCAAATAGGTTTCATGGCCATCGTAATCTTCTTTGGCAATTTCTTTGATGGCCTTTTCGTAAACCAATGTTAATTCTGCTTGTCCGATTGGTTCCAAGGGAGATCTGCGCCATAATTCAACAATGTCGCCTGTTTGCAAATCTTTATCATCAAACATCCGCCAAGTTGATCTTTTAGCGCCAGCTAAAATCATGTCAGCCAAATGAGATTCAAATTTAAGCGTTTTCATTATAAATGCTCCTTATATCGCTTTTTATTGAAGTAAAATCATCAGAATTTAAATCAATAAGACAACTATCCCTTTTATTCAAATCCAATGCATAAATTCAATTTATCATTTTATCGACTTAGGAGCTAATGGTTTTGGCAAAATAATTTTGCAGCAACCTGTAATTTGCTGTAAAGTGTAGTCAACCAACCAGATCAATGAGAGGTGAACAAAATGTCGAAATACTTTATCGTTGGAATTCCAGGAGGGAGCTACAGCAGTGATGCACTTAGGACAGATGTCCTTTCCGGCATCCCAAAAGATAAGATCCTGAAGGCAGAAGTGCTCACTTGGACGATCCTAGGGGAAATTGTCTCCAGAGGAGATGCCGTAGTGATCGTAACCGATGATGCAGACGGGTTAATGGAGGGCATCGACAAAATGGAGTTACATGGCTCCAGATTGGACCTCATGAAAGCGCCTGATGCCTAGTCACCAAGGTTAATGGCACCTATTTCGATAAGTTAGGAGGTGAGAAATGGGATGTCTGCATGAATCAGAGTGGCCTAGGCGATTGAAAGAGGTCGGCCTACCAGAAATGATAATCGGTGCCGCATTGCGGGTTGAAACTCACAGTATGATCAGCCCTATTTATCTTCCAGCAATGGACTTCAAGGTTACGGTCACAGAATACTTAACAGACGAGAACTGGACTTGCCTGAAGTTTAGGTCACATGCTGATAACGGGGTCAGTATAACTAATGTTTTCCACACCAGGGAAACCGGTTGGCATTTCTCGTTTGACCTGCAGGGAGAAGTAGACAACCCACTTATCTACACCGCCACTGTGACAATACCCTAGAGCTGCTATATGCACTCGCAATTAGGCCGGTTCCAACCCTGGAACCGGCCTTTAAATTTATAATTTATAAGAAAGTCTGGGCTGTAATATTACGCTTTGTTTATAGCTAAATTTTTGAATGTTACCCCTCTACTTTGAGGGGGAGTTAGAGGAAATCGATGATTATGATCTCAATTCAACGACCTGAACAAATGGCTCCATAATTTTAACCATCTTTTCAATCTCTTCATCGCTAAACGCCTCAAATTCGTTGTGTTTTTGGATATGCTTAGATCTCACAAAATTTTGTAGATAGTAGCGCTTGGCTCCTTTAATCAAATCGCCGATCCCCTTGAAGTCCCCAACAGCATGAAGCGGTTTGACGATAGTGGTACGAAATTCGTAGTCGATGCCCGAATTCATGATAAGCTTGATACTTCGCTGAATATTATTTTTTAATACTTCTTCTTGCATATGGTAGGATTTCTCGCCTCCCTCGGTCCACCCAGCGGTGGGCTCGGGATGGCTCGAAATGACATCAAATTTGGGATTTGAGATTTGGGATTTGAGATTTGTCACCATTAAATATTTATTTAATGGTGATTTGATGTCCATCGCGATGTAATCTATGTCGCCTGTTTCGATCAATTTTTCTACCATATCCGGGATTGAGCCGTTAGTATCGAGCTTGATTGCAAAATTCATCTTCTTAAGCTCTTTGATAAACTCCGGAAGATCTGGATTCATGGTCGGTTCTCCGCCAGTAATACAAATCCCCTGCAGCTTGTTGATACGGGTATGCAAAAAGTTTAAGATTTCGTTCTCGTCTAAAAGTGGAATATATTCTTCTTGCAGAACCAGCTCAGGATTGTGGCAAAAGCCACAACGAAAAGTGCAGCCACGAGTAAAGATCGTGGCTGCTACTTTTCCGGGATAATCTACCATTGTAAATTTTTGAATTCCTGC
The DNA here is from genome assembly GCA_038216025.1 of Patescibacteria group bacterium. GTDB lineage: Bacteria > Patescibacteriota > UBA1384 > XYA2-FULL-43-10 > 1-14-0-10-43-13 > JBBQQK01. Next base: position 264 of record JBBQQK010000050.1, on the reverse strand, counting down.
AATTTTCATAGTTTATCTGTTTTTTGATTTCAGAAAGTGATTGGTTTTTTGAATGACCCCTTTAACTACGCTGCGATAGGCTCTACTATCAACTCTGTTTGACCAGGCGATACCTCTACCACGTCTTGTTCGTCTTTCTTTTCACCTTTCGCTTTTACGTTAATAGTCTTTTGGGCTTTGTTCATCTTTTAAGTAACCCTGTCTACAAACTCTTCGCGCTTAACGGCATTACACTGCTGAATTTGGCGAATGTAGACAACAATT
>JBBQQK010000049.1:0-8491 GCA_038216025.1 Patescibacteria group bacterium | reverse complement strand
ATTAAGTTGCATCCTGTCGCGTCGAATGAAATCAGAAGCTGTCTCAGAATAGTGCTAATAATTTCGTTTGAGTTTGTTGATTTGGTCAATGAGCTTTGATAAGCGACGACATCTTTGATTTCTTGCGAATGGTTTGGTGAGTACGGCTTTATATGAACGGCCGTTCCTGATCTGCCTTCTGAGATTATGGGGGAGGCTATTACGGTATAGTTGCCCTCTTTGATTTTAATTTTCGAAAAAGAAGTAAAATTATTTTTTAGGCAATCCATCGCTATTGATTTGATCTTTCTGGAAATAACTTTATTCTTGTCAAATGCCTTCAAGAGTTCTTCGGCCGGTATGTTTGCTGAATCCATCTCTCCTTTTATGTCGGTGGTCAAAAAAGCGTTGGACACGGAATTCATCAGCGATTCTGTAAAAGAATTGAATTCTTTGGGTTTGATAGATAAATGGTCGAGTTCTTGGCGGTTTTCAAACTTGGGTCTATACAGATTTAATTTTGACAAGATATGCTTTACCGGATCGTCGATGTCGATAGTGGAGAGTTCATCTATTTTTGCCCAAACAAAGCAATCCATTTCTGAGTTCAAGATTACATTTCCTTCGGTTTCATATTCATATACGAACCATTCATGTAAATCTGCGCCTGCGCGACAATTGTCGATAAGTGTTTCGTTAAAGACCAGCTTCCCCCTGTTTCCTTTCAATCCGGTTTCCTCTGAGAGTTCTCTGTCAGCGGCTTCTTCTGGTTTTTCGCCGTTCTCAATGTGTCCGGCAGGGAAGCAGAAACCATACGGAAAAACCCTTTTTTTAGTTAGCAAAATTTTATCTTTTGATCGAACCAATGCACCGGCAGTTTTATGTTTTATGATTCCGTTCTCTATTTCTGTAATAATCCTGCCTGACACATCAAAAGCCCTGCCTTCTTTTGATTGACAGTTTTTACACAGATAATAGACATGACTTGCCTCGATAATTTCTATTAAGTCTTCGCTATAACATTTTATACATTGTTTCATAAACAAAATTCATAGTTAAATTTAAATTGACGGCTAGGAGCGGTCAGCTCCTAGCCCGGTATACGATACTTTTTTCCTCCTTTATGGCCCCGCATATCCAGCTTATAAGGCGAATATTTTTTATGAGTTGTTCTACTGTTTCGTTTTCTAGCGGATTTTTGAGCAGCTCCTTGTTGTGCAACACATTGGGTTCCAACATGGCACATCGGCTTTCAAGCTCTCTCATCAGCTTGTAGGAACTACTTCCTGCCTGTCTGGTCTTCTGTCGTCTTGTCAGGGTGTCAAAACTGGCCTTCAGTGGAAAAATCAGAGACTCGGTAAACGTCTCTTTGAAAGCTAAGTCATCTCCGTGCTGCAGTTCCCATAGTAGAAATTTCCCTTCTTCTTCTGCCCGTCGGGAATTTTCTTCAACCTCTTTTATTAGGTAGGCAGAAATAAACTCCTCGAGAGCGGGCTTTTCTTCCATTTGGTTGAAGATATCGGATTCGTCTATGCCAAGCGATTGGTATAAATGGTTTTCTTGAGTTGACAGCCATCTTCCAAGATCTGCGCTGCAAGTAACAATGCAATCTTGGGTGTCTATGATCCCCAGAAGTTCTTTCATCGGGACGGACCTAACCCTCTCGGAGTTTTCTCCTGACCTCAAGCCGCGGCACATATATCTTGTGACAGGCGGCAGGAACAGGTCGCTCCTTATTCTCATCAGCATGAGTAAAGTTTCACTCTTGCCTGAGCCTGAAGGTCCCGAGATGACTGCATGGTTCCCTCTCAATGTCTTTGTGTTGGGAGGGTTGCCTACAATTTGTAGAGTAGGTCTTGTAGCGTGGCTTGTTTTGGTCCAATTAGTTATCAAACTCGCGCTCCTTAAATAGTATTGTCCAATACAATGAACAATAATAATATAGTGTATTTTAATCCCAATGAGGTATGATAAAATCACAATTTATTACTATTTGAAGCCTTTTTTTTTGTATGTTTTAACAAAAAAAAAGGCTTCAAGGACAGTCAAAAGATTAAAAATTGTATAATATTACAAAAATCACCTTTTTACGGTGATTTTTGTAATTAGCTACCTAAAAACGTTATCTAGAACTATCAAATCACTCAAATTGCTGTTACTTCCGCCAAATATTCTATTCAAGACAATTAAGTCTGTTAAATCTCGAGTTCTGTCGCCGTCGCCGGTAAATCTATCTATCGCTATCAGATCCGCAAGATCGCTGTTGCCTCCGTCAAACAATCTGTTTAGAACTATCAAATCAGTTAGATCGTCGTTACCTCTATTGTCGAATAGATTATTTAGAATTATTAACTCAGTCAAATCATTGGTATCCATACTTCTTTCTGATGGAGGATTGATTTTTTCTCCTTCTGCCTTAGCCATTCCCGTAAAAGTTAGAAACCCAGATAAGGATATAATCATTAACATTTGGCCGAATCTTTTTAATATATTTTTCATCTTTTTCACCTCCCTTCTTATGGGACATTTTAAAAATACCATCAAAGCAAAACAATCAAATCTGGATTTTAAACAAGTTTAATATTATTTTAAATATTTTTTTGGATTTTCTGACAACAACGGATTGAGCCTAACTAATTTTGTTGTTAATTTCTCTACAAAACGAAAAAGACTTATTGGCTAAAGCTGCACTTGACAATCAAACTACTAGCTTTGTATGAGTGTTGACAAAGTTGGTACAACCTTATAGCATTGCTCGCTGTTCGAGTATTATTAAAAAAAGGAGAAGATTTTCAATGTCTTTCCACAAAAACAAAAAAGAAACAAAAAGTATTATTAGGTTAATAAAAAAGTTTTCGTTAAATCAAAAGATATTTTCGATTTTTTCAGTTCTTTTGCTTTTGGGCATTACGTCTTTAATATTTAATTTTAATAAAGTGAAGGCTCCCTTTCCTATAAGTACGAGTTCGTTGATAAGTAGCTCTCATGATATCGATGCCTCAGACTGGACGGGGCTGGGCAGCATAGAAAAACATATGGTGCCAAACTCCAAAGGTACAGTTGTCTACTTTCCTCAAATTCACAAAGAGCCAACCACACAAGCAGTAGACAAGAAAAATGATCAGGCAGCCGTCGCCCAAAGACAAATTTATAACGCTTTAAATATTGCGACTGATAAATATGGTGTTGGTTATGTCATGGATGAAACGGATCTTTATGGCGCAATGCCTCAGGAAAAGATTCAAAAAATCCAAAATGGTTTTTCCGATATTGAGAATTTTAAAGTATCCAGAGATCAAGTAATTGCAAATTATTTAAATGATGGTGGCTCAAAAGCTGTAGTTGATAAGCTGATGATAGACTCCATTGCGGCTATCGATGCTTATGAGCGCAATCTATATTTGACTGGCGGCGCAGCGGTCCTTGCAGTCAAGAACGAAAATTCTCATGTTTATGGCTCTCAAAACAGAGCAACTTTAGATGAGGCAAAAAAACAATTAGAAAATATTACCTACTTAGAGAACAGAATAAATCAACTTAAAAGCAAAACGGCCATATCTCCGGTTAAAAACAGTACAACTTTAACCTTGGACCAAGTCTCTTCTCTTGTATCTGGAAGCAAGCAAGTAAGTACTACAAAAATGTTCAACGGTATCGCCGCTTTTGCAACCCAGAATGGCAATACTGAGCTTTCCTCTGATATTGAAAAAGCCAAGAATGGATTGAGTAAACTTTCTACAAGTAAAAAATTTGAGGGCATGCAGAAATATAGCGATGTGCCTCATGTTGCAAATCCCTACGAAAGCAATAATAATTTAAACGCGCTTCAGAGTGAATATAAGCAGGTGTATCCTAAATTTATGGCGTTGATCAAAGACCAAAGAAGTCAAGAAGTTTCTGACAATGTTGAAAAAATGATGGATGAAAACAATGTAGATAGTGCCGCGCTAGTGTTTGGGGCCCAACATAAAGATCAGATAGTCGATGCTTTGAATAAGAAAGGTATCAGCGTGATAGTTGTAACAACAGAAGCTGTGTCCAACCACAAATAACAGTATTTCCTACGAAGACTAATAAAAAAGAGCGTATTACGCTCTTTTTTATTAGTCTTACTCTGAATGATATTTATATTGTTAGTCTTTTTTGGCAAGCATTGGCGAAATGACCGCTACGTAAATAGCACTAAGACCCACTAGGGCGTAGATAATCCTTTCTAATGCAGGTACGCTTCCGAAGATGGCTTGCACTAGATTCCAATTGAAAAAGCCAATCAGACCCCAGTTTAGTCCGCCTATGATTAAGAGCATCAATGCTACCCAATCTAATGTTGATAAATTTCTCATTTCATTCCTTTGTTAATCTGTTAGCAAGTTAATCTTAAGGGTATTTAACCTCATCATCAATGTCATTGCTAACCAAGAGAATGCAGTGAATGTTGTCAGATCTTCCATATAAATCGAATTAATTGGTTTATAATGAAAGGGCTGGCTGTGAACGTAACGGTCAATGCGCTGATTCTGTAATTATTTACGAATAATCGCCTCGTCCAAAATATCCTTAACATTATTTGCGAAATTTAGATTAAGTTCTTTTCTGATTTTTTCCGGTATGTCCTCAATGTCTTTTTTATTAGATTCCGGCAAGAATACCTTTTTGAGTCCAGCTCTTTGCGCAGCAATAAGTTTCTCCTTGACCCCGCTTATTTCCAAAATATTTCCTCTTAATGTTATTTCTCCGGTCATCCCTACATCTTTCTGCACTGGATGTTTGCTTAAGGCGGAAGAAAGGGCGGTGATGATGGCCGTGCCGGCAGACGGTCCATCTTTTGGAGCAGCGCCTTCTGGAACATGGATATGTATATCTAAGTTTTTATAAAAATCTTCATCAATATCCAGTTCTTTGGCATGACTCCTCACATAGGAGAGTGCTGCCTTGCAAGACTCCTGCATTACTTCACCCAGTTGTCCGGTTAATGTTAGTTGTCCGGTTCCCGGCATTGTAGCAACTTCTATAAAGACAATCTCTCCGCCAGCCTGTGTCCAAGCTAAACCAGTTGCAACCCCAACTTCATTTTTGCTTCCTGCAATGTATGAACGGAACACTTTTGGCCCTAAAAACTCTTGCAGGCTTTGTGGCCGGATTATTATTTGATGACTACTTATGTTATCCTCTAGAATTTTTCTCGCAATTTTACGGCAGATAGTTGCTATTGTTCGCTCGAGGCTTCTGACTCCGGCCTCTTTTGTGTAAGACCTGATTATTTCTAACATACTTTCGTTGCTGAAGCTCAAATTCTCTGCTGACAATCCGTTAGAGTCAAGCTGTTTTTTAATAAGGAATTTTTTGGAAATTTGTAGTTTTTCGTCTTCAGTATAGCCGGGAAAATAAATAATCTCTAAACGGTCTCTCAAAGCTGGTGGAATTGTATCGAGGCCATTGGCGGTTGTAATAAAGAATACTTCCGATAAATCGAAGGGAATTTCTAAATAATTGTCAGAAAACGTTTTGTTTTGAGCGGGATCCAATACTTCCAATAAGGCAGCAGAAGGGTTGCCCATAAAACTGTCGGTTACTTTGTCTATTTCGTCTAGAATAAAAACGGGGTTTCTTGAGCCGGCATTCTTTATATGCTGAATGATTCTTCCGGGAAGAGCTCCTACATATGTGCGCCTGTGTCCTCTAATTTCGGCTTCGTCTCGGATTCCTCCTAAGGACATAGAGGCGAATTTACGCCCAAGTACTTTAGCTATAGATTTGCCAATTGAAGTTTTGCCAACCCCGGGTGGCCCGACAAAGCATAATATGTTTTCCGCTTTGATATTTTTGATCTCATTGTTTTTTATTTGTTTTAACTTCAAAACTGATAAATACTCGAGTATCCTTTCTTTTACCTTTTCTAGTCCGTAATGGTCCTCATCTAATACTTTTTTGGCGTCTGCTATGTCTATTTCTGTTTTGTCTACGGTACTCCATGGCAGGTCAACTAACCAATCAAGATAAGTCCGAATGTACGATGATTCCGGATTGAAAGGTCCCATTTTTGATAGTCTTTCCAGCTCTGACGAGGCTCTTTCTCTAACTTGCTCGGGAAGATTTTTTCCTTCAATTTTCTTTTTTAAATCGCTTAGATCTTTATTTATTCCAGCATCTTCTCCAAGTTCTTTTTTGATCTCACGCAATCTTTCCCTCAAGATTGCGTCTTTCGCATCCTTGGTAAATTTTTCTTGAGTTTTTGAATCGATATCTCTCTCTATTTCTAATATCTTTAGTTCATGATTTAAAAACGAGTGAGCCATTTCCAGCCGTTCTTTTGTTGAGCTGGCTTCTAGAAGGTGTTGTTTGCCTTTAGCTCCGGCATCAACAATAGAAGATATTTGATAAGAAAATTTAATAGGATTAGTTTCAACCAGGATATCGCTTAAAAGCAAAAAATCTATTATTTTACCAAATTTAACTGTTTTTCTTATTTCGGCCTTGATATGTTTCATCAAGGCAGTTTCCTCATCATCGGTTAGAATTTCCTCTTCAATTTCCTTCACAGCTGCTTTGGTAAACTCGCCTTCGTTAAAGAAACGCAAAATCTTAATTTTCTTTACGCCTTCCGCGATAATATTCAGCTCGATCCTGTTTCCTAAAACCTGATTAATTTTGGCCAATATTCCAGTGTGATATAAATTGCCCAGCTCGTCTTCGTATGCTAGGGTTAAAAACTCTTTTTTGTGATTTAGATCTTGTATTAATCCTGAAAGGGCCTGGTTGTTAACATTTAAGAGTATCTCCATAAACGGAAAAGCTACACCGTTTTGAACAGGAATAACGTAATATTCTTTAGTAGTGTTTGTATTCATATTCTAAGTAAATTATTATTGTTTGATTGTCTTGTCATATGATACAGCCTTGATTCAGTTGATTATTGTTTGTTTTTTACAACAAAGTATCTTTCTTTTTGTAATTAATGAAGTATGCTTGACAAAATAAACTGTTGTAAGCTTAACCTGCCATCAAGGTCAAACATCCGCATATTTAAACTAATTTATTGAATTGTCATTCTCCTTGGATACTGCGGTTTCCAAGGGAGGCATTCAAAACCTATTTAGTGCATCGCGGAATCCCTGTGGCAAAAAATTCCTTTTAAAAACACCTTCCAATCACAAAATTGTATTTGGAGGGTGTTTTTTTGACAGAAATAGGGCTCTTCTTAAATTAGTGGGGTAAAAGTCGGTCTAGAATTATCACGAGCGGAATGAAAGCCAACATCACTTTCCTGATATAGATATCGATATTTCTGAAACCAAATGAAGTTCTTTTAATCATCTTAACTTTTGTGTGCACTCCTTCAGTGAAAGCGTTGGTGGTTCTATTGTCAAAATAGTTCAATATTTCTTCCTTGAGACGATTTATCGTTCTCATAAAATCACCTGTATAAGAGCGTTCTAATCTCAAGAGATCAGCCTTAATATCCATCAAGTAGACCTCTGCTTCTTTTTTGGTTTTTAATCGGTAAAAAATATTTAATTTCTGGTAAACGTCCCACTTTTCTTTTAGCTTCGGATACTCTTTGAAAATATTGTTCAGATTGCTTTGTTCCTTCTCGGTAAGTACGGCTTTTGGCTTTCTCATTATCTGCCTGATGTTTTCATGGTTTTTAATTTTAGGAGCATCATACTTCCTATCCATATCAATCAAATGCGCCAGATAACTCAGAACATGAAATTTATCAACCACGGTGGTGGCGGAAGGAAAAAAACTTTCTACCGTGCTTCTCTGTTTAAACCTCATATCAAAACAAAGCTCGACGACCCTAGTGAGCTCATCTTCGGGTCGCTCGCTTAAATATTTTACTACTGATTTCTTGTCGTAGTACGGAAGGATGGCCAGAAGGGTTTTGCTCGTAAGTTCAGTGACAGTGATCATCATGTGTCTTTTTGCGTAGGAGTGCTCATCGAAACCCAGTCTTAATTTACCATCCGGCCATTTAACGTTCATGTCGATACTTCTTAGGTGCTTAGAGAGAAACTGATAATTCGTTTCGTACATCTCCTGAATAGCAGTGAATGAGCTGCGCTTCAGGCTGGAGATAGTTTCCATTGCAAAATTGTTGGTCGATCTAGCCTTAGATGAAATCCATTCAATTTTCTCATTGAACGGTAGGCTGCAATATGGGCAGAAGAATCTTCTTTTGGGGACAAGGATCACAACCTGTTTTCCCTCATATCTTGAATGCCGCACTTTTCTCAATTGACCAGCTTCATATAGCTTTTTTGATCTTTTTTCGCACTTAGGACAAAGTGCAGTTTTTCTTCTTGGAACAAGGTAAATCAACACTTCTTTTTCATTGCTAAGAACTTTGCTAACTCCAAAGCCTTTGAAATTGAAAAAGCTTTTGGTACCATAATTCATGGTAGGCCCTCCTTAGGTAAATTTGCGTTTCCCTATTGAGCCTACCATTTTTTTTGTTAGAAACCTGTACGCACAACTTTTCCGTGCTAAACCACGTACAAATTTACCCCAC
>JBBQQK010000048.1:0-8573 GCA_038216025.1 Patescibacteria group bacterium | reverse complement strand
CAAAAGTTGACTTCTGATTTGCGATTAGCAAGCATTGAGGTTTATCAATACAATCTCAGAAATGCCATGGTTTCAAAAATTGATTATTCAAAAAATATAATCATGATTGACGGCACAAAAAGCTTAATGATAATTCACGAGCTAAGCAAGGCGAATATAAGTAAAAAACTCGACATTGCCAAAATCACCTATATAACTGGCCAGAGCTTAAGATTTCATGCCAATTCATACGAATATGTTTTCTATGATAAAGTTGCCGACCTCCGACAAGCCAAAACTAGTGAGAAAAGAGCAATTGGAAAAGACAATTCAGCTCAGCTCAATTTACTAGATCTGATAAAAAAAGATCCCTTTGAAGTATTTAGATTTGAAATGAGGCTAGCCAACAGAGCAAAAATGAAAAGCACTTTTGGAGAGATAGGGATGTCTCGCCCCATGACCTTTGAAAGCCTATTTGAACAGTCATTGTCAAAACAAATATTGCTTCACTTTTGGACTAAAACGACTGATTGTCTAAATTTTATGATGCTGAAAGATGATGATCTCGCTTGTGTTTTGACAAAAATACTTGATACTAAACAATTTAAATTAAGCCGAGCATTGGCAATGACCTCGGCATTAAAAATTATCTCTACCGAAGGAGAGAGAATATTTGAAAAGCTCGTTGAGCCGTATATTCATAGTAAGACATATAGCTCTCTAAAGTCGGATATTATCGGGATAGCTCGGATATTGCCGAAGAATATTAAACTCAAAGCTTTGCAAAAAGTAGGCAAGGATATTGAGCGATTTGAGAAAGTGCAGTTGAAAGATTATCCACAATTAAACCGTTGAATTGTGCATCAAAGTGCATTATAGTATAAATGTAAATACAAAAGTATCACTCAAATAATAATGGAAAAAAACAAATGGACTCTGAGTTTTTAACTCCCAAAGAAATCGCTGAAAAGCTAAAAGTAAATAAAGTTACCATTTATCGCTATATTCAAGCTGGTAAAATTTCTGCTTATAAGATTGGCAAAGATATCAGGGTAAAAAGAGAAGAATTTGAAAAATTTCTTAATAAAATAAGGATAAAGTAATATGAACTACCCCAAAATAATTGATAACAATCGAAAATTTCTTAAAGATGTTCTTATCGAAGCCTCTAAAGATTACTCCGAAATTTCAATTGCAACTGGTTATTGGGATCTAGAGGGCATGAAGCTGATTCTTCCATCAATTCAACACTACTCGAAGATTCGCATTCTCATCGGCCGTGAACCTGTGATCTCGCGCTACAAGTTACAAATTCCTGAACCAGAGCCTGATTATCCAGATCAGGATATGAAAATGGATCTCTCTATGCTTAAGCCTGATTCGGGACTTACTGAAACAGTTACAAAAATAAAAGAGCTTATCGAAAAAGGTACACTCGAAATTCGTGTCTATCGCAAAAACTTTTTGCATGCAAAATGTTATATTTTTGGCTCTTATACATCAGACACCGCTGTCGGCATTATTGGATCATCAAATTTTACTAAAAATGGCTTGACTCAAAACACAGAACTCAATGCGCTTGAGTCAGATCATAGAATTGTTCTTTCGGAACCAAAAACAGAATCACAAGAAGTCGGTCATCTTTTCTGGTTTGATTCATTTTGGGAGGACGAAACAACCGAAAAATGGAATGAAGAATTTGGAGAGATACTTTCAATGTCCACTGTTGGCCACATTACATACAGTCAATATGAAATGTATATAGCTACGCTTTGGAATCTTTATAAAAGTGAAGTTACTGACGAGATTACACTTTCGGAAGACGCATCAAAAAACCTTTATGCTTTCCAGCAAAGAAATGCTCAGCTATTGATAAACAAAATTGAAAAAACTGGCCTAGCCATGCTTGCGGACTCCGTCGGTCTTGGTAAGACGATTACCGCTGGCGCTGTTATTAAACATTATCTGGAAAAAGGAGATCGCCGTATCTGTGCAATTGTTCCAGCCCGACTCATAAAACAATGGAAAGATGATCTTTCTAAAATACATGATATTCATGGTGGTTATGAGCTTATATCTATGGCAGATATGAATGCGATCCAAGACGAAATGGATCGTGACAAGTATAGAAATGTCGATCTTTTCATTATTGATGAAGCACACAATCTTCGCAACGACAACAGCACTCGTCATGTAAAAATTCTTGAATGGTTTAGTAATAATCCTGAGAGTAAAGTGCTACTTGTTACCGCAACACCAGTAAATAATCAACTTACGGATTTTGTGAATCAAATTCAGCTCGCCAGTAAAGGTAAGCTCGACTCATTCCCTATCGTATACACCACAAGCAAAAAGCGTGAAGTAATTGATTTCTTCGAAGCAGTAAAACGGCTTGTGAGTTACATCAAATTGAAAGAGAATGCGGACGAAGCGCCTGATTGGGATCGGGTAAATAAAGTCATGAGGCAAGGACTCAAGCATTTTCTTGTTCGCTCAACCCGAAGCGGAATTATAAAAGACTTTAACGGAGGTCTTCTCGGAAATGATGGCGTTATGCGAACATTCCCTGAAAGCATTGTAAGACCAGCAGAATATAACTTCTCGGCAGAAAATGATGCTCTTGTTTCTGATCAAATTTCTATATCAGATAAATCGAATTTTGAGGGTATAGATCCTCGTCGTATTGATATTGAAAAGCTTATTTCCGTAACGCAACGAACTGAGCACCCTTTTGACACGATAAATAAAAATACCTTATCAAATGATGATGCTCAAATTGGGGTATTTACTAATCTTTTTCAAATCATTTTAACTCTTGGCTTTGCTCCGTATAAAGCTCGTATATATGATTATAGGTTTTATGGTAAAACTCCCGAAGAAATAAAAGCATATAAACTTAAACCAAAAGAAAGCTTTATGCTTCTTAGTCAGCTTAGCATTCACAATCTTATTCGCGTTAGTCTTTTGAAGCGCCTTGAGTCCTCCCCATATGCTCTTAAAAACTCTATAGAGAAGTATTCCAGCAGATTGTCAACTTTTAGCGAATGGCTTGAAAAAGGATACATCTTATCCTTTAAAGATATTAATGAGCTAGTAAAAGAGTTCGGCGACGATCTTGATGATGTACCAGACGACGCTATGGGCGAAAAGATAGTGGCTGATCCAATCGTGTATAACATTGAAGCTCTTAAAAACGATATAGAGCGTGATCAGAAAATAGCCAAAATTCTTATCGGGCTTTGTGAAACTATTGAAAAGAAAGATGACAAACTCTTGCGATTTGTAGATCTTATTCGAGAAATCAAGGAAACAACTAAAACAAAAAAGATTCTTGTTTTTAGTTTTTATGCCGACACGATTAAGTATTTAGAAAATAATTTAAGAGCGTATTTGAGTCAGGAAGAAATGGAAAGATCAGCTTTTGTTACTGGCGCAAGTGCTTTTGATATCAATCAAATAACTGGTCGTTTTTCACCTGTATCAAAAGGATTTACCATCGATGAAGATCATCCTGAGATTAATTATCTCTTCGCAACAGATGTACTTTCTGAAGGTCAAAACCTCCAAGATTGTCCAGTGCTCATCAATTTCGACTTACATTGGAATCCTGTTCGCATGATCCAGCGCAATGGTCGCATCAATCGTCTTGGCTCAACATATCCAGAAGTCTATATATATAATATGGCACCAGAAAAACAGCTTGAAGTATACCTCAGGCTAGTGAAACGGCTCGAGCAGAAAATTAATAAGATCAAACATACTATTGGCACCGATCAACCAGTCCTCGGCGAGGAATCAAATCCAATCGAATACATCGACCAGACTGATGATGCTAGCGATATTGATCGAGTCACCGCTTTGTACGACGAAGAAACGGGAGCAAAGGCACTTCTTGCACTTGAAGATGACGCAGACTTCTTGACCGAAGATCAATATGTGTTCGAGCTTCGTAGCTTCCTTAAAAACAGTTCCGAGAAAGATATCCATACGATTAAAAACATTTCTACTGGAAAATGGGGATATTTACCAGAAAAGAGCAGGTCGCTTACAGATACGCCAGATGTGATCGGATTGACTCAAACGATGGTAAAAGAAGATGAAAACAAAGATCTCTACCCAGTTGATATATTTGTGGAATACCAAGCGTTCGATGGCAAAGTTGGCGTTCTGGATACCATCGATGCACTTTCGCATATAAAAACAACTTCGGAAGACTCCAAAAGATCTATTGATAAAATCGAAACCAGCAAGGAGCGCTCATTCGTCAAGAAACTCATGGAAAGACAGGCCGTAGAAGAGGCGACAAGCGAAACTCTTATATTTAAGAGGACCAAATCCATTGATTTTATACTCGACAATGTCGCAAAATACCTTCCCGATCTTCAGCTCAGTAGCGCCCTTAGTGCTATAGATTCAAAGCTCGAACTTAAAAAGACGAGGAAACTTTTTTCTGATGCAAAAGATGACCTGGTTGCGTATGATCAATTTCGCCCCAATACGCTTGAAAGATTCACCCTGCTCGTAGAAGAGCTTACAAAAGAAAAGAAACCTGAAAAAACAGTTGATGAAATTAACACATTATTATTCTATGCAAAGTAACTATCAAAGTAACATAAATAACGCTCTTAAAGAGCTAACAGCAAAAAAAGATATATCATCTGCTCTTTTGGTGTGCAACACACTGCTTGATTATATGGGAGTCGAAATAAAAGATATTGAGGATATTGAACTCTCAAAACTCAAGCTTCCAAACGCTGAAAGATACGACCGATGGTTCAATGCTCATCCACATTTTCGAGGAGATCGAGCGTGTTTCGAACTCACCTCAAAAGAGTCACTCCTTGAAGCAAAGTTTTTTGCCCTTCAGAAAAGATCTAAGCTTTTTATTGCTGGCGCTGTAAATTTTACTCCTAATTTTGAAGATCGTGATTATACTCGCAACGATCCAGGTATGAGAGTCGGTATTGACTTCTTTCTTGCCCCTGAAAAGGACTCGGTAATTGTTGTTCTTTCAAACAAGACCACTCTCAGGCTTGTAGAACTATCAAGGAGACTTACAAATACTCAATATGAGATATTTACCCTCTGGCACAATGTTGCTCAAACGGAAGATAGAAACATACTTCATTCCACTATTTGGGAGACTTTCAAACTCTCAAGCCTGAATAAGAAATTTTATGAAGGTATGGTCAACAGTTTTACATCACTTACTCAGCATATGAAGACCGATGGTGTTGAAGAACAGCTGGCGAATCAATTTGCTAACAGGTTGCATGGAAGATTGCTATTTCTATGGTTTTTGAGAAAAAAGCATATTATTAATGAAGAAAAAGAATATTTTACTGTCGGTGATCAAAATGATACCGAATATTATGAAGACAAACTTAGTACACTTTTTTTTAATGTCTTAAATAATGAATCTCATCGAGATATTGATCCGATCACTCCATACCTCAACGGCGGTCTTTTCGATCAGAAATCCGATGGCACATACTGGAATAGCCATAAACCTACATTCCCAATAGGATTTTTCAAAATTCTTTACGATCACTTTGATTCATTCAACTTTACGACAGACGAATCAACTCCTGAATACGAACAGATAGCGATCGACCCAGAGATGCTCGGGCGGATCTTCGAGAGTTTTCTTGCTTCGCTTACCACTGAGACAGGTGCTCAAGCCAAGAAGGCCAACGGTGCTTTCTATACTCCTAGGGAAATTGTGAGTTATATGTCGCGCGAGAGCTTGCGCCAGTATCTATATACTGCACTTGGCTCAGACCTATTTATCAAGAAGAGCGTCGATGATTTGCTTGATCTTAGCGATAGCGAATGGGCTCTGGCTGGCACAAATAGCAAGCGAGACTCTGTTGCACCTGAAGATCGTAAGCGAATTACAGACGCACTTCGAGGGGTCAAGGTGCTTGACCCAGCAGTCGGATCTGGCGCTTTTCCTATGGGTGTATTACATAAAATTCTTAGTGTTTCTGAACGGCTTGAACCGAGCTTTGATTCCTATGAAGCGAAACTTTCGATACTCAAAAACAATCTTTATGGAGTCGATATTGATCCAACAGCCATCGAAATTTGCCGACTTCGAGCTTGGCTTTCTATTATTGTTGATATTAAAGATAATAAAAAGATCAAACCACTTCCAAACCTCGATTTTAAATTTGTTTGCGCAAATAGTTTAATAGGACTTGATACTTCGGAACAAATGGCATTTGAGTCCGACAAGAATTTGAAATCTACTCTCATGAGTATGAGAGATGATTATTATGCAACTAGCAACAAGAGAACAAAAGAAAAACTTCAAAAAGATTATATCAAGCTCACCCATAAAGAAAACCTTTTTGATACAGAAGGCACCAAACAACTTAAAAGCTATAAACCATTTGAAAACGGCAAAAGTGCTTCGTTTTATGACTCAGAGCTAATGCATGGAGTTGACTCTTTTGATATCATTATCGGGAATCCGCCATATGTAAACATATTTAATATCGAAGATGTGGCTTACAGAGATTATTTAAAGAAGAAATATTCAATATATAAAAATAAAACTGATCTCTATGCTTTTTTCATTCAAAAAGGGCATGAACTATTAAGCGAAAATGGAACTTTGTATTTTATAATCTCGAATAGTTGGCTAGGGACAGACAGTTTTTCTAGACTCAGAGAGTTTCTTTTAGAAAAAACCAGAGTGACCAAGCTGATAAAATGCTATTCGAATGTATTCGAAGCATCGGTTACAACGGTTATTCTCGGGATAAAAAAAGAAAAAACAAAAGACAATTTTATTTCGCTTAGTGAATTTGACGGTGAATTTAAAGAATATAAACACGAATTATCATATGATCAAATTAAAAATCAACCATCTTTTGGCTTCACTTTCGATATACCTTTATTGGTCCGAGTAAAAACCAAATCACTTGGTGATATCTGTGATTTTTCGCTCGGTATTAAAACATCTGATGATAAACGCTTTATTCACGACGAAAAAATAAACGATGAATACCAACCCGTTTTAAGGGGAAAAGATGTTGATTCTTATATAATAAAATATAGTAGAAAATATATATGGTACCGTCCAGATTTAATGATTGAAAAAACAGGTGCTGGGCCACGCAAAAGGTCAATTTTTGAAAATAAAGATAAAATTATTGTTAAGGACATAGCGAAAAATATAAGTGCTACATTGGATGATGAAAGGTATTTTACAACTGATACTTTAAATATAATTTATAACCCCAGCGAAAACTATTCACTTGAATATATTCTGGGAATTATTAACTCCACCTTTATCAGAAAATGGTTCAAAATTAGTTTTCCTGCTGGTCTGCATATTAAATTAAATCAATTAAAACAGATACCGATACCTATTACCGAAGAGAAAGATAAGATAGAGTCTTTGGTGAATCAAATCTTAGCAATAAAAAAGTCTGATCCAAGAGCAAATACCAAGGACCTTGAAAATCAAATTGATGAGTTGGTTTACGAATTGTATGGCTTGAACGAAGAAGAAAAAGCAATTATTAAAGCTGGTTTATGAAAGCAGTAATTTTAGCCAGAGTTTCGACAATGAGGCAGGAAAAAGAGGGATTATCCCTCGAGGATATTCAGCTTCCCTTGTTGCGAGAATACGCTAAAGACAACAATTTTGAGATTGAAAAAGAATTTGTTTTTAGTGAAAGTGCTGATTCGAAGATACGCAAGAAATTCAATGAGATGATCTCTTTCGCCAAGAAGAGCAAGGAGATCAAAGCTATCATTTGTTATCGTGTTGACCGAATCACAAGAAACTTTCGAGATGCTGTTTTGATCGATGAACTAAGGCTTGAGCAAGGCAAAGAAATTCATTTTGTGCATGATCATTTGGTTATTTGCAAAGATACAATCGGCAGAGATATCACTGACTGGGACACTAAAGTTTATCTTGCCAAGCAGTTTCTGAATCGGCTAAAAGAAGATGCCGTTATCTCGGCCAACTCAAAGCTCAGAAATAACGAATGGCCAGAAAAAGCTCCGATTGGCTATCTTAACAAAACCCTAGATAACAATAAAAAGGATGTTATCCTCGATAAGGATCGACAAAGACTTGTAAGAAAAGCTTTTGAACTCTATGCCTCCGAAAATTACGGATTGCCTCAAATAGTTAAGATTTTAGACGATGAAGGACTAAGGAATAATACCAAAGCAGGAAAACCAGTAACAAAGAGCCAGCTTTCGAATATTTTGAGCAATCGTTTTTATTATGGCGAGATGGAGTACAACGGCCTGATTTACCCCCATAGATACGAAAAACTGATTGATCGATGGCTGTTTGAGAAATGTAAAGCGATCAGAGACGGCAGATCGGGAACTAAGATCAAATATGCCAGCAAGCCATTTGTCTTTCGTGGCATGATTCATTGTGCCGATTGCGGTTGTCTTGTCGGTAAAGATCCCAAGAAAGGGATCAATTACTGCGTTTGTAGCCAATACAAGGGCAAACACGGGGCGATGCGAGTTACTGAAGAAGAATTGGTTAAGCAGGTGGCAGAGGCATTTAAAAATATTAAGGTTCCCGATGATGTGCTTGAGGACCAGCGAAAAAG
>JBBQQK010000047.1:0-8610 GCA_038216025.1 Patescibacteria group bacterium | reverse complement strand
GGCGATCATTTTTTTAGCTTTAATATTCGTCTATTCATTGGGATTTTTGTCTTGACTGAGCACAATCCACCCTTGCTGTTAAGCGGTTGAAATTAACTTAAATTCAGCTATCTTGATTATCTTTTTAGCGTTGTATGCGATAGCTTGGGCAAAGGCTTGGAACTGGACTTTGGCTGTTCCTCTGTATCTGGCTCTCTTGCTGAGCTTTGAAAAGTTACATTCAAAGGGCATTCTCGTCTTTGAAACCCAGTTATCAAGATCTTGGTTTTTGTCTTTTCTGTTATTCTTTTTAATCGCTCTAAAGTGAATGCCTTTGATTTTGGCTGCTTTCTCTGCTTCTGGAGTATCGTAACCCTTATCGAGAAACGCCATTCCCTGATCAGGACAGACATGTTTAAAAGCCTGGTCATCTAAAATATTAGCCGGAGTAACGGCGACTTTGATGATGATGCCTTGTTTCATATCAATGCAGTGGTGACGCTTGTAGCCAAAGTGATACTTATTCTTGCCCTTGCAACCAAACCTGGCTTGCTTATCGGCGGTATATTTCGCAACATTTTGATTATTTAGTTTTTCTGCTCCTTCTGCCAAGGCCTTGTCTCGTTCGTTCCAAAGAGCAGTTTTAGTGATAATGCCAGATGAGTCAACAAATGAAAAAGTTTCTCCAATCAATCCTTGGCTTTTCAATTCTTCATTGATTAACTTAAAGATATCTCCAAGGTTCTTGGTTCCCAATCTTTTACGAAAATTTCCAAAGAAACTGTGATCTGGTGTTGCTTCTGTTAGTTCATACCCGCAGAACCATCGTATTGCCATGTTTTCTTCAATGGCTCTTTCCATTTCACGGTCAGAGTAGTCTTCAATAAATTGGATTACGAGTAGTCGCATAGCTCTTTCTACAGGAACACCTTTGGCTCCTGTTTTTGAGTAAAGTTTACGATACGGTTCTGCGATTCTATCAATATTAATTGATTTATTCAGAGTGCGAAAAGGATGACTTTCATTAACTGCTTTCTCTAATATCTCGGACTCTGAAAATCCGAATAGTTTGAATGGTGATGGCTGATATGAGTACATGTTATTCTCCTGAACTTATTGATTACACATATATTATATCAAGTCCAGGACTAAAAAAACAACCATTTTAATGGTCGTTTTGTTACTATGGTATTGGTAAAAAAGACTAGCTAAAAGCTGACTTTAAGCGTGAATTGACGACAGGGCCTTTAGGCGACTTCCTTGACCACAACTTTCACGCAGAGCAATTTAACGCAGTCATCTCGCTCTATACACTGTTCCATATTCCTAGGGATAAACATGCTGAAGCAATCTTCAAAATAGCGTCCTTGCTCAAACCAAGCAGTCCCTTGCTGATAACCGTCGGCACTGAAGATGTCCGCTACAAAGAGAGAACAGGATTTTGCGGATCAAAGATGGCATGGAGTTATTTCGACACCCAAACAAATATTGATATAATCAAAAACTGTGGATTTACTATCGTTGAGATCCTCAACGAAAAAGACTACGGAAGTGATGAAAAACATTCATGGATCCTGGCCACAAAAAACGACTAGGACATTACTGAGAGAATTGGCTTCCGCTGATTCTCTCTTTTTTATTTGTCGTCAGCCGCTGTATTCTTTGCAGAACTCTGCCACTTCTTAATCAGTCTCTTTGTGCCGACGTGTGGCAATTCTTTCGTCATGTCCAATGCTTCATTGAATGTTGCCCAACGCATAGCTTCGCATTTATTCGGCTCCATAATTTTCGGCTCTTGACCTTCCGGAAGAATCGCAACAAAGAAGAGATTATAGATGTTTTTCTGGTACCCGAATACTTCTGATGCATAACTAAATCGATAAATATCAAGTGGGACTTGAGATACAAGTTTTGTAACGCATACACCCGTTTCTTCTTCAAGTTCTTTGAGGGCTACAGCATGAATGGCTGATTCTCCATCTGCGTGCCCTCCTGGTTGCGTCCAACACTTAATTTTTGCATGCCATAAGAAAAGAGCTTTTTTTAAATCTGGAGTTACCAGAAGGACTGATGTTGCAATGTGTCTTGCGTTTTCTTCATGCTTTCTCTCAAAGCAGTCTACGTTCTTTGTAACATATTCTATTAATTCATCGACAACAGCATGCTCCTCTAAAGGCGCGGTGTTTTTATATTGTTTTAGAAGATTTAAAAATGGTTTTCGATGCATAAATTTATCCCAATAAATTAATAAAGTATTTGTTTGAATCTTATTAAGATTACCACATTTTTAAAATCGATCCATAACATTTCAAAGTTATCCAGAAAATAATTAGTCGATTAGTTTTCTATTTGATAAAGTGGTTGGAAATCTTCGTCCGAAAACCCCATTCGTTTAATTCAGGTATCTAAAGCTTTTCAAACATCATTATGTAGATTAAAGTAGTGCATTTTTTTACCTCTTTTTCTTTTGTCGACGTAAAGAATAAGGTCGTCTTGACCCCCCGCTATACGGAGTGAATAGAATTTACCACACCCTCGCATATAGCAAAGAAGAAGTTTACGAAGATTTGAAGAGAGTATTTAATAGCGGTTTACAAAAATTTAAATAAGAAACTATTCATTTTTCTCTGTAAAGTCTCTCCCATCCTGTGCTTAGGATATTTAATCGCCCCACCGCCACATCAATAGCCTTACGCAATTCATCATGCAATTTGAGACCATTTACCCTTTTGCCTCTTTTGAGCTTATCGGAATAGATCAGAAGGTCAGCTAGGCACTTCCCAAGTGATGCATCGAGACCTTCTTCAAGCCATAAAACTCTAGTCAGGTATTGTATCACCTGTTCAAGCTGGCTTCTAGTTAAAATAGCGTCATATTGTAATTTAAACAAATTTACAATCTCTCCTTCGACTGCAAGATCATAAGGAATCGGCATACGAGCGACCAATATAGCTCGAATTTCTTTAGAAATTCTTTCCTTTTCCTTGTATTCCGTCATAACAAGTGATGTTTTTGCTTCCTCACAAGCGTCCGCTAAAGAGATTTCCTCACCGCGAACCTGTTTGACTAAATCTCTGAATTCAATCGCTGTTTCCTCTGATATTATAATTGAATCATTTGAACTCTGCTTGCTCTTTAGCCACCAATTCAGTTCTTTAATTAGATCGATAATCATTATGAGATCGAGCTTAGGTATGACAACATCATACTTTTCAAAAAGCACCTTTTTTATTTGTTCAAGCTCTTCTTTGGTTGGTTTTGGAAATTTATTCTTCATATCTTTCGCCTCAAAATAGATGACTGATTAATCGTATTACTGGTATCATACCGCCAACAATTGGAAATATCCACCACAATATCATAGCAAGTCCGAACCCAAGGAAAAATATTTTAGTTTTTTGCTTACGGCTACTTTTTGAATTAACAGATAAGCTTCCGCAAAGATTTTCGTATCTCAGTTTGTAGCCTGCCTCAAGCTTTTTATTCAAACCCAGATAATCCATCACCTCTATCGCGGAAGCTTCCCCCGATGTTCTCCTCATTATTTCCCTGCTTGCTCGCTGTGAAAGGATATTTAGACTTCCTTCCCAAAGAATCTCCCGATCTATTACCGCAACTTTTTCGTGAATTGAGCCGCTAAGATAAAAAACGCATGCCCCTAATTCTTCATAACGCTTGAGAGCACACTCAATTTGAGCCTGAAAAACACTTTCATACTCTTCGATTGGACGCGTGAAAATTAAGATTTCAATATTCCTTTGTCTCAACTTTTCGATAGTCTGTTTGAGAAAATCAGTCCTAAATTTAGATGTGAACGGGCTGTAGATAACAACTTCCTTTTTTGCTTCCAATAGATCTTTGATGAAAGCTTTGTAAAACGTTTTTTCGTTAAATAGATTGCTTGTGTGTCTTTCCTGGGATTTTTCTGAATCCATCTGAGTCTCTCGGTTTGTTAAATATTCTCTAAAAGCTTGAGCTTGATTAAACATTCTTCTCCTTTTCTGATAAATTATTGATAAATTATTGATCTGGTTATTTGAGCCAAGATTTGCTATATTACCGTCATATGATTACAGATGAAAAAATTTTGATTGATCTCGGAAATCAGTTCAAGAATGCAAGGGAAATTGCCAGACTTAAGCAATCGGAAGTTGCTAATGCCGCCGGCATCAATGCAAACTATTATGCCCAAATCGAACGTGGCGAAGTAAATACATCTTTTGATAAGGTTTACCGCATCGCAAAAGCGCTCAATATCAAGACTATTGAGATAAATTAGCATCATTTTTATCGTCTTCTAACGCACTGATTTGCCGTAATATTGGCTCCCACCCTAGTATAATCTCGAAAAAGGTGTTCCATGTTTTTTCGTCCCTGTCCACCAACTAAAAAACCAGTCCTATGGACTGTTTTTTTGTTGATTAAGATGCTGAAGAGGGAGTTGCAAGGCGCAGGCCGGGTAGGCCGAGCCGGGGTCGAGCAAAAAATCACCAGATTTTTATGCGTGACCGACTCCCCTCACCTCCACCAAACTTCGCCACAATAAATTGTGGCTACGCTTGGCGAGCCACTATATAAAGAAAGCGAAGTTTGTCCAGCGTAGCTCGAAGAGCGAAGTTTGTCCAGCGTAGCTCGAAGAGCGAAGTTGGACGCTTGGCGAGCCCATGATAGCAAAAAAGAAGTTGTCCAGCTTTAGCCAAGTTGGACTTTTTAGTATAATAAATTCATGTATTACGCTTATTTGCTCAAACTTTCAAATGGCGACTACTATGCAGGATCTACTGAAGATCTAAAGCAAAGATTGGAGTATCATCAATCAGGCAAAGTACCGCATACATCCAAATTTAGACCAGTCAAATTAGTATGGTATTCGGCATTTGATTCGAAAGAACTTGCTTTAGACTTTGAAAGTTATCTGAAGTCGTCATCAGGCAAAGCTTTCCGCAACAAACACTTAATTTAAAATCATCTCTCAGGGCTGTTTTTTTGATTTAACCTGATAAAGTGATGGAACACTAATTACGTGATTTATTTTTTGAATAGATTGAGATACTCATCCATCACGAATAAGCGGTTTCTTGAAAAACCTGTCATTTCCCTGACAATGCCCAATCTCTCAAAATCACCGACTAAACGATTTGCTGTAGCATATGAAATATTAATTTTTTCTGAAACTTGGTTTAAGTTCACAATGGGATCGGAAAATAACATCATCATTAATTCTTGCCCAGTTTTAGCCTTTGCATTAAGAGTCATTATTTTTTGTTCATACCTCTGGCGAAGAACAACAATTTGTTCAAATGTCTCCTTGCCATTTTTAGCTGTTTGTATTACACCACTAAGAAAAAATTTAATCCATTGCTCTATATTATTAGTCTTTCGCACCATCGACAATGAATCGTAATACGAACTTCTATTTTTTTCAAAAAAATCAGAAAGATAGAGTGTTGGCTTATTCAAAAAACCTTGTTCTACTAGCTGTAATGTAATTAAAAGTCTTCCGATTCTACCATTGCCATCTAAAAATGGATGGATTGTTTCAAACTGGTAATGACTTATAGCGATCTTTATCAAATTAGGTAGTTCCAAAGATCTGTTGTGCCAGAATTTTTCTAGGTCGCTTAATAATTCTGGTAATTCTGAAAAAGTAGGCGGTACAAAAAAAGCATCACTCAAATTTGAGCCACCGATCCAGTTTTGACTATGCCTGATCTCTCCTGGTGTTTTATACTTTCCCCTGACACCGGACAGTAAAATATGGTGAGTTTCTTTTAAAAGCCGTGTCGATAAAGGTAATCTACCAAGTTCTTCTATTGCGGAATTCATTGCTTTTATATAATTTTGGACTTCAGACCAATCGTCGCGTTTTTCTGGGTCAATTTCTTCTCGGGGCAATAGAGCCTCATCAATTTGTGTTTTTGTGCCTTCAATTCTACTGGATGTCATCGCTTCTTTTACAACATGCATTTTGATGAAGAAGGCAACATCGGGAATAAGATTCGAATAAGCATTCAACTCACCCAAGTATCTGGTTGCGTCTTCAAGCAAAGTATTAATCTTCTTATCTGTCCACACAAAATCCCTATTGATAAGGGACGGCTGAAAACTTTTAAACTCATTCTGCTGAACATAGTGTCCAGCAATAAAATTATTCTCCATTTCACTCCTTTTAGTCTACCTTGTTCAATTTTATCAATATTTTGCAAATATGTCAATCCTTATTATCAATTTTAGTGATATTTGATAATATAGATTTTTATATTATCATTTTTATAGATTATTGATTACTCATTTTGTGCTAAGGATCACCCTTATCATCGTCATATATTTCTCTTAGTACCGGCTCCCAACCAAGGATAGTATCAAAGAAGGTGTTCCAAGTTTTTTCGGCACATGTCCACCATCCTTCGCTCAATGCTTTCAGCTTGAGCTTCGGATGGCAGGCCAACTTTAGGAATTGAGAAAACCGAACAGAAAAAAAAGAAGGATGTGGTCCGTAGCTTTATGCGAAGGATCACTTTTTATTATTATATATTTATGCAATATGTGTACCTGCTCGAATTATGTGATGGTAGTTTTTATACCGGAACAAGTCCAAGACTTGAAGATAGAATCAGAGATCACAATGAAGGCAAATGCAAAACTACCAAAGACAAGAGACCAGTAAAATTACACTGGTATTGCTGTTTTAAAAACAAGATAAAAGCATTAGAATTTGAGAAATATCTGAAAGGCGGCTCAGGCACAGCCTTTCGACACAAACACCTGGAATAATCGTATCTATACAATCAGCTCTCTGAGCTGTTTTTTTGTTATATGATCTAATGTTGTTAAGCACTTTCTTATAATTGTTGCTCTGCTTATGCTAGTTCTAATAATAATTATCGCGACATAAAGTTTTATTATCCCGACAAAATGTCGGGATTGATACTTGACAATGTCGGGATAATAAAAGTACAATTTACTTATGGAATTAACATTACGACAGCAACAAATACTAATAGCATTACTTAAAACTAGCAGCTCTTTGCCGGAAATTTTGAAACAACAGCAGTTAGCTGAAGTTACAGAGAGAACTATACAGCGTGATTTGAATGTCCTCGAAGAGAAGAATTTAGTTGAAAGACAAGGCAAAGCTAGAGCGGTTACCTACACAATTACCCAAAAAGGACGGATTAATATATATCTATCAAATCAGGTAATTGAAGGTATTTTTAGCGATGAAAACAGATCAAAAATAGCCTACGACTTTAGCCGTCTTGATACACTTATGAAAATTTCTTTATTCACCGATATTGAATCAAAAGAACTTCTTCTGAACAATAATATTTTTTATCAGAAGCTGCTTTCGGCTCCAAAGGATATTATAAAGCGAGAGAGAGAAAGGATTGCTGTTGAGCTTTCATGGAAATCGTCACAGATTGAAGGCAATACTTACACACTTCTTGAAACCGAATCGCTTATAAACCAAGGCGTATCTGCTGTCGGTCGCTCTCAAGAAGAAACTCAGATGGTTTTAAATCATAAAAATGCGTTAAAATTTGCTGAAGATAATAGGGATCTTTTTACCAATAGAATTACAAAAAACACTATCATCGATCTTCATGCTATCCTTGCAGAGGACCTTATGGAAAAAGGACTTCGCGAACGCTTAGTGGGGATTACCGGTAGTGCTTATCAACCCTTGGACAATAAATTTAAAGTTGAGGAAGAGCTTAATCGACTTTGTGTATTAATAAACAGTAAAGATGATGTTTTTGAGAAAGCCTTAATTGCTTTTGTTTATGTTTGCTATCTCCAACCATTCAACGATGGAAACAAGAGAACAGCCAGAATATTGGCCAATGCCATATTGTTTGCTCATGATTGCTTTCCGATTTCACTTAGAGCTGTTGATGTAAATACCTATAAACTTGCCATACTTGCTTATTATGAGCTGGGAATTTTAGGAAACGCAAAAAAATTATTTATAGATCAAGCTAAGTTTGCCGCAGATAACTATGCTATATAATCAAGTCATCTTGTATTCCTAGTCTTACTGTGAAGATGGCAATCATTTTCGCAGAATGCACAGTTTGAATAAAATGAATTTAATGCCTAAAAGCTCTCAATATTAAATATATTAATGTTTCGTAGAGTCACTGCTCTCCTCTTCTCAGATTCTATAAATTTCCCTCAGTACCGGCTCCCAACCAAGGATAGTGTCGAAGTTGTTCCATAATTTTTCGGCACATGTTCACTACGAAAAAAGACAGCTCTGAGAGCTGTCTTTTTGTTATTACTATGTCATACTTTGCTTTTGCCTTTTCAAACATACTATTTTTCGATTGCTCTAATAAAAGTTGCGGTTTTGAACTAAGATTCACCAGTTTGGTACGTTTTTTATTTTCTAGAAATAAAAACCACCCGTTAGAACACGGGTGGTTTTTTACGCCACATCAACCCGGGCTACGCCCTATCACTAGAGCGGTAATTGTAAATTTTGTTTTCGAAAACGGTCTTGATTCTTGATGTACGTTTTTAGGGCTATTTCATTTATCCCTACAGTCGATACGAAATATCCTACACACCAGAAACTACCTTTTGGTATCTTGTGGTTTTTCTTCTTTATCCAAGCCGAAGATTTTGATT
>JBBQQK010000046.1:0-8647 GCA_038216025.1 Patescibacteria group bacterium | reverse complement strand
ATCGCATACAACGCTAAAAAGATAATCAAGATAGCTGAATTTAAGTTAATTTCAACCGCTTAACAGCAAGGGTGGATTGTGCTCAGTCAAGACAAAAATCCCAATGAATAGACGAATATTAAAGCTAAAAAAATGATCGCCAAAAGGCGAACACTTTTGTATTTGAGAACTAAAAATTTTCGGAGATACATTGAACTTTAATTTCTGAAAAGAGTTGTCCGACAGAGCCATTAAATGCTCTCTTCAAATCTTCGTAAACTTCTTCTTTGCTATATGTGAGGGTGTGGGCCGTTTGACCAGATGTATAATGCAGCTGAACTAGTTTCAAAAATGGTAGGTTTCTTGGTATTATAATAAAGTAATAATTAGTTAAAGCTACTTATGAAAATTCTATTTACTCCGTATAGCGGGGGGTCAATCGCACATATAGTTAGATCCCTTGCAATTGCCGATGAACTAAAATCTCGTGGTCATGAGATTCTTTTTACAACCACAAAAAATAAAAAGGCATTTATTGAAAACTCAGGCTACCAAGTATATGGAGACGGTCATACTGAAGTCAATCTGAACGATGAAGAAGATCAGTCAATCAATTACTTTATTAAAAATAAAAACCACTTTATTAACTGGCTTTCAGACGAGATAAAGGCAGCGCAAGATTTTCAGCCTGATATCATAGTTAATTCACCGAGTTTTTTTGGTCCGATCGCAGGGCATAAGCTTGGGATCCCATATATTACAATTTTGAACGCACAGTGGTTACATGAATTCCAGGGTGTCCTCGGATTAAGTTATTCGAATAAAAACTCTCATCATTCATTAATCAGAAAAATTAGTAAACCGATTTTTACCTACAAGTTTGAAAAGGTTTATCTCAAACAAATACAAGAATTTTATAAGGAGCTTGGGGCAGACCCAAAACCAAAACGGCAAAGAGACTTGCACTCGGGCAATCCAGTGCTGATACCGAGTATTCCGGAATTCGAACCTATAGGAAGGACTAAGAGAAAAGATATTCATTATATCGGCCCACTTTTTTGGCGAGGGTTTGAAGCTGACAGTTTCGATCCATTGCTTCTGTTTAAAGAAAGCAACAAACCTTTGGTATATATCTCTTTTGGTGGCTCTGTATTTAAAAAGCAAACTTACGAGAAGCTGATTGAATCGCTCTCCCAGAAGAAAGAATGGAATATTCTTTTAAGTTTAGGGCCTAACTTTGCCAGGGAACAATTTATTGAAGATATGGATCACCTGATTATCAAAAATTATTTTCCGGGGTTAAAAGTGGCCGAACATGCTGATATTGTAATCAACACAGCAGGACATGGAACCGTTATGCAGTCGCTATGGAACGGAAAGCCTCTCATTACTATTCCTCACAACATAGATCAATCAACAATCGCGAATAGACTTGAAGAACTGGGCCTTGGAATCAATTTAAATAGAGCAAAGATATCCGATTTTACCAAGAGAGAGAAATATGCGCAAAAAGCCAACGAAATTCCGTGGCATACAATCATTAAATGCGTAGAACAAACCCTGGATAACCCCAAATACAAAGAAAATGGCAAAAAGTTCCAGGAGATACTGCGCAAATACGATAATGCGGAAAAAATTGGAGCTGATTTGATTGAGCAATACGCCAAGAAAGGGAGGAAGGAAAATGATTGATATTGTTATTACTGTAATTATTATTGTCTATTGTTCAATAATTATATCGCTGCTTTGGGGTCCTTCGAAGAATAATAAAACCGCACGATATCTGGCGTATGCTACTTTAGGGACGCTCTTATGGACTTTTTCTATTCTGGCAACTGTTGTGGATTTCTCGCACGAAAGAGTCATCTACTGGTCGAGATTTTCTTTTTTCTTTCCTATCTTGATTGCATTCAGTTTATCTCAATTCAATTCTTCATTTATTTCCCCTCAAGTTAAGGAGAAAATCTACGGTCCTATAACGAAAACGATGATTTATTTTCTGATGGCAATGGGCGCTATATTTTCGTTTATTTCTTTTACTCCCCTCATAATCGCTGATGTAATAAATTTGCACTCAACCTTCGGGCCGTTGCAGCCTGTTTACTCCTATCTTATTCTTTTCGCATTTTTACTCATAAATATAGATCTAACTAGAGGATATTTTTTATCAGAACAAAAAACCCGTACTCAATTCGGCTATGTGCTTTTGGGCGTTGCGATTTCATCGATAATCGGAATAATTACAAATCTATTTGTTCCGATGATTACCCATCTGGAAATAAGATATTTGGGTCCATTGGGTGTCGTATTCTTTTTGACTTTTACTGCCTATGCGATTATCAAGAAGAAACTCTTTGATATTAAGACTTTTGTTACAGGACTATTCTCAACGCTCCTCATTTTAAGCTTGGTTGCTAATGTTCTATATTCCCGAACTATCTTAGAAGCTTTTTTAAAAAGCGTTATTTTAATTCTAGCTGGCTATTCCAGCTATAGACTGATTGCTTATGTCGGGCAAGAAACCGAGCAAAATTTACAGATCAACAAGCTTAATAAGCAACTCGAAAAAGACAAAGAAGAATTGGTTGAGCTTGATAGAATGAAAGACGAGTTCTTGCAAATGGCAACTCATGAGTTAAATACTCCGATAACTGTCATTAAGGGACGGCTTAGTATGGCCATTGATGAAAGTATGTGCCATCTGGATGATGAGCAAAAGAAATTCTTAGCACCAGTTTTAACCGATACTTTGCGACTGGCTAGTCTATCTAAAGATATTCTAAATGTAGCTAGGATTAATCAGCATAGATTAAAGATCAATGCCGAAGAAGGAGATCTTGACGCACTCTTATCTTCCATTGTTTCCGGTTTTGAGATTAGAGCAAAAGAAAAAGGAAATTCGATCGGCTATATCAGGTTAGAGCGAGAGCTACCTAAGCTAATCCTTGATCAAAGTAAAATCGGAGAAGTGATATCAAACTTAATTAGCAATGCCAACAAATTCACCGAAAATGGAAAGATTGCCGTCACTTCAAAAATAAAAGATGATGTCGTAATTGTTTCCGTTGCTGATACCGGAATTAATATCGATAAAGAAGACCAGAAACGTCTGTTTGAAAAGTTCTATCAAGCTGGACGTTTCGACCCAGACAATCCCCAAGAACAGCAAGGCTCCGGCCTGGGGCTATATATTTCTAAAAACATTATCGAACTTCATGGCGGCAAGATATGGCTTGAATCAAAGAAAGGTGAAGGGGCTACTTTTTACTTTTCACTGCCGTTGGAGTATAAAGAAATTAAGCAACACGAAAAGATTCATTCTAACGGTAATGGACTAAGAGTTCTTTAGTTGGTTTATTTTAGTAATATTATATGACTCCGATCGGAGGAATAATGTCACACAAATTACTCGTAATTGATGATAACAAAGGCTGCTGCGATTTATACAAGTTTCGTTTTGAACATGACGGATGGGAAGTTAGGATTGCCTATTCTGCTGAGAAAGCTCTTGAGATTTTTAAAGACGAGGAATATCTACCGGATACTATTCTCCTAGATGTGATGCTTCCAAGAATGCAAGGAGATGAGCTTCTAAGTATTCTAAAAAACGATTCAAAAACCAAAGATATTAAAATTGTCATGCTCTTAGCAGTTAATTTTTCTTCGGATGATGAGAATAGCTTCACCAAGAAAGCGGATGACTGCATACTTAAAATCGATCTAAAACCGAATGAGCTAGTAGAAAGAGTAACCAAGTTAGTTGAAGGATAGCTTTTTCTTCTAAACAAGTAACTAACTGTATTAATTTATTGAATATTATCCTAATATACTTCTATGATTACTGAAAATATTGTTAAATCTTTTTTAACGTTTTATGACATAAAAGATCCTGAACTAGAACCGATTAGCAGTGGATTGAGTGGATCTGCCACATTGGTTTCGCATAAAGAGAAAAAGTATGTACTAAAAATTTGTAAAAAAGACACCGGCATTGAAACAGAGGCTCGATTTGGTGATTTATTAAAAAAGAAAGATTTTCCTGTTGCTACTATTGTTAAAAACAATAGTAATGAGCTTGTTACAACAGTTGGCGATTATTCTGGTGCTCTATTTGATTTCTGTACCGGCAGGGAAATGGGATGGAATCATCTTAGCACTACTTTCTCTGAAAATTTGGCAAAGATAGTGGCGAGAATGCATTTGCTTATGGTAAATGATAATACGATAGTAGCTCAAAAAAGACATGGGAGTGTTATCGATAATGTTAGCGGAGTTACTAACAGCGAGATCGCTGAGCTTTGGACAAGTATCGGAGAAGAATCAAAAGATATTGATTTCTCAGAATTGAGAGAAGGACTAGTCCATTCTGATTTAACAAGACAAAACATATTGGTTACTGAAAATGGGGATGAAATAAATGCAATAATAGACCTTGGTGATGCACACTATGATTATATTGTTTGGGATATCGCAGTTTTAATTGCCCACGTTTTTGTTACGAAGACATATGGGATTGACTGGGATGCACTTGAAGTTTTTACTAAAACATACTATTCTTTGTTTTCTCTAAGCCAACAAGAAAAAAATGTAATCATACCCTTCATTAAAATAAGAAATATAAATTTAGCGATCGAAGTCAACCGTTTAGCCCTTAAAGACAATAATAATATTAACGACTTGTTATCAATAGAGAATTCGGTCATTTCTAAGATGAAAATCGTTGAAGATAATTACCATAGATTGTCCGAATTATTAACAGGAAACAGCTCTATCTAATTTACCAAGTTAAGATCAATGAGCCTTTTTTTAATCAAATCTACTCTATCCATAACCCCTGGGATTCTAAATGAGGGCACTTTTTCCATATCGGCTCGATTGATTAAATCTTCTGTATATAGGTTTAGCATTTCATATTGAGTGATACAGTACGAACAAGCAGAATATTTTTTTTGAGGAATGTAGCCTTCATTTTTTGAAAAAATATTACCAATTTTTTCACTCTCATTGAAAATATTACCAATTCTAGGAAGCTCGCCCGTGCAAGTGCACGTACTAATATCACCATAGTTGTTTGCCCCAAGTACATAATAAGGAACGTAGCATTTCCATTTTCTGGTGCCGGTTTCCATTAACGAGACAAGCCTTTCCATATAATGTTTGGAAGGCAAAATATTAGCATAAATTTGATAATTTTTTATTGCAATTTTCTTGAAAGACTCCAGCTGTTCTTCGCTAAAGTTTAATGCAGCCTTTGGTTTGCCTCTTACTGGTCGAGGCGCTATTACAAGATTCTTTGAGTCCTTGAAATAGTTTAGCATTTCTTCGAATAACCCGGTGTTATATTTTGTTAACACGCAATTAATTTCTAATCCCATTCCTTGTTCTAAAATTTGTTCAATGTCATTCAATATCTTTTTTACAACTTTGTCGCTGCCGTTTCGGGCAAAGTTAGCTTCTCCAGTTACTCCATCTAGTGATATTTGAAAATATATGTTTCCAAGTTTTCTAAGCTGTGTAATCTGATTGGATGTAAGAGTTAAGCCGTTTGTTAATAATTGGACGGCGGCAAATTTTTTATGAATTTTTTCGATGAAATCAACAATATCTTTATATAGAAATATTTCTCCACCGGAAATTTTTAATATCTTATAATCTGTTGCCTGCTCTATTTTGGATAGAACATCTTCGGCCAACTTAAAGAAATCACCAACTGTCGGATTCTCTGAGATTCTATCCGAAAGGTCATGGTTTTTTCTGATCATTTCTTTCCATGATTCTGGCATGTTAATCTTTCCGTTGGAATCTTGCTTTAAATGGAATTCTGAAGGATAGAATCCTCCGCAGTATTTGCATTTAAGGTTACAGAACTCATCTAGGATTAATTGATCGTTAAAAACATACTCTGATTTCATTTTTATCATCCTCTTATAATTATTTTTTTATCAAGTAAATTTTGTATTTGCTTTTTCGTTTTACAGCTATCGCCTAGCTTTTGCTGTAGTGCCAGAAGGGTGACTGGACTTTTGCATAGTTGAATAATAGTTTGTTCTTCTTTGGTTAACTCGGTTCTTTTTAGTTTTTGGTTTTCATATAGGTAAACTGATGAGCCATAGTCGGCTAAACCGGGAGAAAGAAAAAATATCTCTTCAAGCTTAGTTATGTCTTTTAAAAAAATGTACCCAATTCCTCCTTTGTTTTGTAAAAGATTTTGATACAATGAAATATATGTCTTTGTTATATTTTCAATACTATATTCTTCTCTTATGATCATTTGTGATGCTTTAATATCTTTTTTCATTTCACTTGAATTATCCAAAATATTTTCTATATTAGCATAGATGTCTTCAATATTTGGCTGGCAGATTCTAATTGCTGGAAATCTTTTCGATAAATCGGACAGATTACCAAATTTAAAACAAGAAACAGGTGTACCGCAAGCGATTGATTCTAGGCATATTTGCGAAAAAGACTCAGGCAACATTGAAAGAGAGATCGTTAAATCAGATATAGAATAAAAATACTTCATAAAATCAGTCGGAATCCATTTGAGATTAATCAAATTAGGAATTTTGACATCAATATCATTATCAAAAGTAGCAAATATCTGCATGCTCGGATATCTTTTTAAAAGTGATTTGCAGAGTTCCGGCAAGAAACTTTCCCCTTTGCCGGCGTTTATCCTATGCGGAAAAAATAGAATAGGATACTTACTACTTGGAGAGATCTTCAAACTGCTATTAAATTCTTGTATTTTGGCGAAGGCAATTTCAGATGGAACTTCATGGAAAATGTCAGCATCGATAGCTCTCGGGATGGTAATAACTTTTTCATTTAAATTGCTCCATGGAGTTAGGTGCTTCAGTACATTTGCAGCGAACTCAGATGGGGCAATAATAGCGTTCCATCTTCCTCCAATTGCCTTGTCTAGGTGGCTTCCTGCATCAGAAGTTGCGTAGACAACATCATGTAAATGATTTACTATTACTGATTTTCGATCTTTTAAATATGGCATCGTGAAAGAGCAGGTGTGAACGTTTAGTATATCTGTTGAGTCAGCCTCATCAACAATCTGTCTAACCATGCCATATCCCACAAGTTTTTTAAAGTGAATATTGTTCCAGCAAAAGCTGTCTCTCTTATCATTAATTGTCCGACTTAAGATGGTTACTTTTTCGACAGCATCTGATTTGGCAAAACTTTTCGCTAGATTGACAATAGTCCTTGCTTTCCCGCCGTATTGATTAGGAAATATTTCTGGCTCATCATCAATGAAACTGATTTTCATTTTAGCCCCTTTAGTTTGTGGTATCGCTGAGCAAACTCGACTTTTTTAATGTTCTTTGAATTATAATCATTGGCAGTTGCCCTAAAATCTTCTTTGATAATGGCTAGCATTTGGGTACGTTTAATATCATCAAATTGGGATCTGTAAATGATTATTAAATCGGCAATCGTTTCAAGATATGGTTCCGTTGGTATATAAAATTTTTCTAAATCCATGCTAAGTTTTAACTGCTTGATTCTTTTAGCATAAACAGACTTATTCCTTGCATAAGGCATATCTTCGTAAAAGATAAGATCTATTTTCTGTTTAATTTGTCTATACGCTTTGATGGTAGCTGCAAATGCCACAAGGTGGTCAATATGTCCTTGGATTGCCATTGGGCATAAAACAACATCGATTTTTTCTGTGCTTATCTTCTTGATCAATGCGAGAGCGATTTGATCGACTAGTTCGTCTTCGCTATGTTTTTTTGAAAAAGTTCTATTGTTTCCACGTACGCTAGCTAAAGATAACTTTAAAGAATTGAATTTTGAGCCAAGATATTCTTCTATTGCAATCTTCGACTCTTGGAGTCTAAGCTCTTCGTATTGAGTTTCTGAAATAACTATTTTTTCAAACCAAGGGAAGTTTGTAATTGAAGTCCTGGAAAATAAATTTAAAATTGAGAGACTGGCCCCTTCTGCTAAACCTTCTAGGGCATAGCCGGAAGCTGATAATGCGAAATCGTCCGGGTGTGGTTCAACGACAAGTATTTTTTTTGTTATATTAACATTTTGGATAGCTTTCTTATGGACGACCACGCCCTCATCTGCTAAAATTTTTTTCTTTAGTTTGCCGCTCAGGCTAGATTTTTTTAACGATAAATACTCATATTGACCAAGGTAAAATATGGAGTCATTCTTTATTTCGAAATACGGCAAATTGATTATTTCTTCAGGCATGATTCGTAGTATTTAATGTATGTTTTGGTCCATTTTTCAAATGTATAATTCTTGAGCCAATCCTCATTATTTGTTGCGCCTTTGAATCTAATGGCTTTTTTGATTGTTTCGCCAAAAGATCGCGGATCAAAATCTTTAGCGATGAATGCTAAATTATTTCCAGCGGCAATTTCGTTATAGCTTGGAATATTAGATAAGATGGTTTTTTTTCCTATTGCTAGCGATTCTAGTGCAGCATAACCAAAACTTTCATATTTACTCGGAAGCACTACTAAATCTGCATTTCGATAAGCATCTCTCATCTCGTTCATCTTTAATTTTTTGAACATTACTGGAATATTTAAGGTATTTGCCATTGTCTGAAGAATTTTTACATTTGGCTTGTACTGGTCATCCACTCCTGAAAAGATTACACGGAATTTGGGAATATCCTTTCTTATCA
>JBBQQK010000045.1:0-8687 GCA_038216025.1 Patescibacteria group bacterium | reverse complement strand
TATTGCATATATTATCGGCATATTAAACAAAAAGCCAAGGAAATCCTTGGGCTACAAAACACCAATTGAGGTGTTGGAAGAGAACAATTTATTAGTTAAAAATCCTGTTAGAAAAGTTGCACTTCGGGGGTGAATCTAGGAAATAACCGATACTATATTATACCACAAAACACTTTATAAAGTCAATAGTGCGAGAAAAAGGAGATTGTGTTATTGTATTATTGGCAATTGTTTAATTGCCCTATTGTTAATTTTGTTAAGAAATATTTTTCTTGCATGCGGTAGGATTTCTCGCCTTCCTCGGTCCACCCTATGGTGGGCTTGGAATGGCTCGAAATGACAGCAGGGGAAGGAAGGAAATTAAATGGCAGAAAAAAAGAACAACAATCAAAATCAATTGCCGTCCTACGCCAATGCTACGGATGGTAAACCGTCCTACGCCAAGGCTACGGATGGTAAAATGGATAAGATTATTTCTCTTTGCAAAAGAAGAGGCTTTATTTTTGGTGCCTCAGAAATTTACGGCGGACTTGCTAATTCTTTTGATTATGGTCCGCTTGGCTCTCAGATGAAAAAAAACATCAAGGACTATTGGTGGAGTAAGTTTGTGATTGGTCGCGATGACATTGTCGGCCTTGATTCAGCTATTATTCAAAACCCCAAAGCATGGGAAGCTTCAGGTCATCTAGCATCTTTCTCAGATCCATTAATTGAGTGCCGGAATTGTCATCGGAGGTTCAGAGAGGATCATTTCAAAGAACTGCTAGATAAATTACAAATTACAAACTACAAATCCCAAATAAATTCCAAATTCCAAATTCCAAATAATGTCACAAGAGAACAAGCTGAAATGTTATTTTGCACAGATAAAAATCCGCACGACTATACCGAATCTAAAGATTTTAACTTGATGTTCAAAACTTTTATCGGCGTGACTGAAGAGAGCAGCTCGGTTGCTTACTTGCGGCCGGAAACGGCTCAGGGCATTTTCCTTAATTTTAAAAACGTTATTCAATCAAATAGAGTCAAGATTCCATTCGGAATAGCTCAGGTTGGCAAGGCCTTTAGGAATGAAATAACTCCTGGCAACTTTATATTTAGAACTCGGGAATTCGAGCAGCTGGAGATAGAATATTTTGTTGAGCCTTCAATGGAGGAATCAGAAAAATATTATCGTGCTTGGATACAGCAAGTCAAAGATTTCTATGCTGAGATAGGCATAAAAGACGAAAACTTAACTATTCGCGAGCATGACAAAGATGAGCTGTCGCATTACTCATCGGGTACATCGGATGTGGAATACAAGTTCCCGTTTGGCGTTTCGGAATTGGGCGGAATTGCCCAACGGACTGATTATGATCTTTCCCAGCACGAAAAATTTTCCGGACAAGAGCTTAAGTATTTTGAGGAAGCAACCGGCAAAAAATACGTTCCATATGTGATAGAGCCATCTCTTGGCGTAGATCGGGCCATGCTGGCGCTTTTGTGTGACGCATACGACGAATCAGACGGTAACAACGGTAGATCGGCTGGCGAGGTGACTTTAAGAATTAGTCCAAAGATAGCGCCAATTAAAGTCGGAGTTTTCCCATTGATTAAAAAAGAAGGTTTGCCTGAAATCGCTCAAGATATTGCTAAGCAATTGAAAGCAAACGGTATTACAACGTATTACGATGAGTCCGGTTCTGTCGGAAGGCGTTATAGGCGGCTTGACGAAGTTGGGGCGCCTTGGTGCGTTACGGTTGATTTTGACAGCAAGAACGATCAGACCGTAACAGTAAGGGATAGAGACACTATGAAACAAGAGAGAATTTCGATCTCAGAGCTGTCAAGCCATTTGCAGGGAAAAATAATCTGATTATTCAGTTGGTAAGAAAATGGTTTTTGAAAATATTCAAGATAATATAAGAAAAAACTAATATAGTATTGATTAATACCTGAAATAAAATTATCCATGCGGTTGTGTGGATAATTTTAGTGTTGACGGCACTGATGCATTAGACATAAAATGGATGAGTAGTGGAAAAAAGTGGGGGAAAGTGGGAACAACTTAACGCGATGGGGAAATTATTCCTCTCTTTAACAAGGAGAGGCAAGGTGAGGATAAGGAATTACATCATCCCAACCTTCTCCTTATAAAGGAGAAGGAGAAAAGGACTTATGAATATCAAAATCGTAAAAACAAAAAGCAAAAGTTTTAAAATAAAAATACAAGTAGTTAAATAAAGCATCAAGACGAGTCAATTAAATTACGAGGATCGAATGTTTATCGGCGAATACAGTTATTCAATTGATGATAAAGGAAGAGTAGCTTTGCCGGTAAAGTTTCGCTCAAAATTTGACGATGGCTGTATTGTCACCCGAGGATTGGACCATTGTTTGTGGGTTTACACCAGGGAAGAGTGGGAAAAGCTGGCTCAGCAGATCGGTCAGATGCCATTGACCCAGAAGAATGCAAGGAATTTTTCACGTTTGATGCTCTCCGGAGCAATAGAAATTCAGCCGGATAAAGTTGGACGAGTCAACCTTCCAAGTTATTTGAAAGAATATTCGAACATTAAAAACAAAGTGGTAATTGCAGGTGTCTACAATCGCTTGGAGATTTGGCCAGAAGAAGTCTGGAAATCGTTCAAGAAGGAAATGGAAGACAGTTCAGATGAAATTGCTGAGCAATTATCCGAAGTTGGTTTTTAGTTTTTTAGCCAGTAGCCAACTAAATCGTGCGCCAACCTTTATCTACGGAGGAGGCCCCACTGTTGGTGGGGTATAGGAGCTCCGACGTTATGTCGGAGTCGGCCATTCTGGCCGAGGGAATTAAAACAAAAATTTTTGCTTTGTTTCAAAAACAAAAAAAAGGTTGGCTGCTGATTAAAAAATTAAAGAAGAAATAACAAGGGGTTCGGAGGGTTTTTGCTGTGGGTAGGATTTACGCTGTTACAAATAGTAATTCAAACGTTATAGGTAAGAAGAAAAAAACAGTTGGCAGAGAAATAACAATCGGGCCAAATGCTATTAAATTTGTTGCAGTTGCTATTTTTGCAGTTTTGGCTGTTGTCTATTTAACTCAATCTACTGCTGGCGCAAATAGAGGAGTAAAGGTTCAGGATTTGGACAACAAAAAAGCGGAACTCCAGTTGGAAAAAGAAAGGCTTGAATCCGAACAAACAAGGCTCCGTTCGTTGAAACAAATTGATGGCGGAATAGAAAAAGATAAAGCGATGGAACCGATTTCTTCTGTTGAGCATTTGGAGACTAATTCATAATTGATTCTCTCTATTAAGAGATGTAAGATGGGCATATGCTTACCGATGAGTTTATAGTACAACGTAGGCTCCGCAGTTTGGGGCTTATTGTGATTTTGTCTGCCTTGGTTATTCTTTGGCGGATGTTTGACGTGCAAATGATAAAGCACGGCCACTATTTAGCTATGGCTCAAAACCAACAAAGGTTCGAAAAAACTCAAATGGCCCAGAGGGGAAAAATATATGTTTACGACTCTATCTCGGATAAAGATAAGCTTTACCCGTTGGCTTTTGATGTAAAGAGCTTTTCTGTTTGGGTTGTTCCAAAACAAATTTCAAAAAAAGATATTGCGTCGGAAAAACTTAGCGGTTTGATCGGGGCAACCAAGGAATCTATCTATGATTTGATTAACAACGATAAAGTATATATTCCCCCTATTAAGCGGGGCCTTAGCCTTGAAGAGGCTAATAAAATAAAAAAGGAAAAAATTACCGGCGTATTTGTAATGCCGGAATACAATCGTTATTGCCCCGAAGAATCTCTCGCCTCCCACTTGTTGGGATTTGTAAATGCCGAAGGAAACGGAATGTACGGGTTTGAGGGTTATTATGACGATGGTCTCAAGGGAACGGCTGGAAATGTTATCGGAGAAAAGGATACATTGGGTAGAGTGATCAATTTGCTTGAACAAAAGGATGCACAAGACGGGACGAGCTTCATACTAACTATCGATAGAGGCGTTCAATATTTTGTGGAAAAACAGTTAGCTGAGGCTATTCAAGAATATCAGGCTGACTCAGGTACGGTAATAGTGATGGATATTAAGACGGGCGGCATTGTTGCGATGGCTAGCAATCCTAGCTATGATCCAAACAATTTTAGAGACTACGCAAATAGTAACCCTGGAATATTTGTTAACCCGGCTATTGCTCATCTATATGAACCGGGTAGTATTTTTAAGCCTTTTATTATGGGTGCGGCAATCGAGAAGGGTAAAGTTTCTCCGGATACAAAAAATGTATTTGGGAAGGTGGTGAATGTTGACGGTTATGAAATACATACTGCCCTAGACAAGGCTTACGGAGAAGAAACCATGACCCAGGTTTTGGTTAACTCGGATAATGTGGCTATGGTATGGGTTTCTGAACAGCTTGGCAAAGAAGACATGTATAAGTACATAAAATCGATGAATTTTCTTGATAGAACAGGAATTGACATTGATTCTGAAAGTGCCGGAAACGTTCCTGAGCTTAAACAGTGGCGGAATATTCATCGTGCCACAATTGCTTTTGGTCAGGGAATAACCGTTACGCCTATGGAGATGGTTGCTGCTTACGCTATGATCGCAAATAAAGGTGTTTATATACGTCCGAATATCGTAGATAGTATTTTGTATCCGACTGGCGACAAGAAGAAAATTGAAAAACGCGAAGGAGAGCGTGTCTTTTCACCGGAAACCACCGAAAAAATCAGCAACATGCTAATCTCTGTGGTTGAGGAAGGGAGCGCAAAGGGAGCGCAGGTAGAAGGCTTTAAGATCGCAGCCAAGACAGGTACGGCCCAGATAGCAAAGGCTGGGGGCGGATACGAAGACTCTGAATCTAAGCTAGGTATTTATAATCACTCCTTGGCAGGGTTTGCACCTGCGAATGAGCCGCGTTATGCTATGCTTGTAAAGCTGGAAAAGCCTAAGTCGGCGAAGTATGCAGAATCAACAGCCGGCCCTTTATTTGGCGAAATATCCTCATTTTTGTTAAATTATTATTATAGATTGCAGCCATCGAAATGAAGCAAAAACTTTTGAATATCATTTATAAAATATTAGCCTTTTATGCCAAGCAGTTAATCAAAAAGCATAATCCTTTTGTGGTGGCAATCACCGGATCGGTTGGAAAGACATCTGCAAAAGAGGCAATTTATGAAGTGTTAAAAGACCATTTTGGTTCGAATCAAGTGAGGAAAAATTTTGGCAATTTAAACGCTGAAATTGGAATACCGCTGACAATTCTTGGATATGAATCTGTTCCAAATAATTATTCCTGGCCAATATTTTTAATCATTGCATCGAAAAAAATGTTTGTAAGACAATACCCAAAGTATCTAGTGCTGGAGATGGGCGTTGAACACAAGGGGGATATTGAAAGTTTCTGCAAAATTACTAAGCCTGATATCGCAATTGTCACCTCTATTTCTCCTGCTCATTTAACAAATTTCAACGATGTTGACGAATATCAAAAGGAAAAAATTTCTTTAATTAGTAATTTGAAAAGTAGAGGGGTGGCTGTCGTTAACGGTGATGAAATTGCTTTGTCTCAGCTCAGAAGTGAACGGGTCAAAACAATTTCTCTCGATGATAAGTCAAGCGATATATATATAGAAAATTATCAAGTAGGGTTAAGGGGAACTGAATTTAGAATTGCCTCTATCGGTCATAAAATTTGCATTAAATCTAACTTGATAGGAAAGCACTTCATTTATTCCCAGCTTTTTGGCTTTGCGGTCGGAAAGATTCTTGACTTTCCACTTTTAAGCGTTGCCAAGTCAATCGAAAAGATTAAATCCATTCCAGGAAGAATGAATTTAATCGAAGGCGATGACTTCACTATACTTGATGACACATATAACGCTAATCCATGCTCAGTA
Source organism: Patescibacteria group bacterium (assembly GCA_038216025.1). Lineage (GTDB taxonomy): Bacteria > Patescibacteriota > UBA1384 > XYA2-FULL-43-10 > 1-14-0-10-43-13 > JBBQQK01. The sequence goes on along the minus strand of JBBQQK010000045.1, from coordinate 2,801 downwards.
AAGGCTGCTCTTGATACGATGGAATCAATAGAGCATAAAGGGAGAAAAGTTGCTATAATTGGAAATATGAACGAGTTGGGGGCACTTGAACAAAAAGCCCATGTCGAAGTGGCGGAGTATTCGGATAAAAAGGTTGACTTGGCTATTTTTGTTGGACCTAACGCCAACAAAATGAAAGAAGCACGAAAGGGTGATTCGTTAGTATTTAAGAATAGAAATGAATTTTTGAAATGTTACAAAGAAATTATTAAGTCGGCTGACTTGGTTTTAGTTAAGGCCTCTCAAAACAAGAATTTTTTTGAAGAAATAGTGAAGGAATTAATGAAAGACAAATCAAATATAGATAAGAAATTAGTGAGGCAAAGTAATTTTTGGCTGAACAAGAAAAATAGCTATTAAGGAGAACAATGGAAGTATTGCTTATTTCACCCTACGATTTATTAAAAATGTTTTGGTTAGCGTTGGTTTCCTTTTTGGTTGCTATTGCATGGACTCCGATTTTAACAGACTTTTTATACAAAAATAACTTTGGCAAAAGGATAAGAGATTCAAAATCTGCTCCAATCATGTCCAAAATGCATGAGAAGAAAGCAGGCACTCCTGTTATGGGAGGCGTCTTGGTTTGGGTTACAACTGCTTTGCTTACCCTAATATTTAACCTCCACCGGAATTCTACATGGCTACCTCTCTTTTGTTTGGTGGCAACAGGTATTGTTGGCGCTATCGATGATATATGGAACGTAAGAGGAAAAGGCCCCAACGGTGGCGGCTTACCCTTTAAGAATAAATTAATTTTATATACAGGCATTGCTGCTATTGGCGCATGGTGGTTTTACGACAAACTCGAATGGAATTCTATTCATGTCCCAAGCTTGGGTGATTTTACCATAGGCGTCTGGTATGTTCCGCTTTTTATACTTACTTTGGTCTGGACTGCTTTTGCCGCAAATGAAACCGATGGTTTAGACGGTTTGGCGGGTGGTGTATTCGCTTTATCCTATGGCGCATACGCTGTTATATGCCTTTTGCTGGGCAAGACAGGTTTAGCCATTTTTTGCACCACTATCATGGGATCGCTTCTTGCGTTCTTGTGGTTTAATATTCCTCCCGCAAGATTTTTCATGGGAGATACCGGATCCATGGCCTTGGGCATAACTTTAGGGGTGATCGCCTTTTTGACCAATACGGTCATGATATTGCCCCTTATAACCCTTGTTTTCACAATTGAAGGACTTAGTTTCATTCTGCAATTTGCTTCTAAGAAGCTAAGAAAAGGAAAAAAGATATTTTTATCTTCACCGATTCATCATCATTTCGAAGCTATCGGTTGGCCGGAATACAAGATAACAATGCGGTTTTGGGTCGTGCAAGCCGTTGCTGCTGTAGCCGGAATAATAATCGCTATTTTTGGCAGGGGATAATATGTCATTTGTTGACCTCGTCACAAAAAGAATTGCCATAGTTGGTTTTGGTATTGAAGGAATCGCAGTGGCTAACTATTTGATATCTTTGGGGAAGGATGATTTTGCAATTCTAGACCGGAATTCTATCCAAGAATTGATGGAGAAAACCGAAGAACCTGCTTTGGCGGATGGCAAAAAATTTCTTGAAAATGACAAAATTGATAAAAAGTTAGGAAAAGGATATCTTGATGATCTTTCCTCATATGAAGTTATTTTCCGTTCTCCCGGCATATCCGCGTTTAACTCAAAACTTAAAGAGGCGCAAGCATCAGGAGTAGAGATTACCAGCCAGATAAAAATGTTTTTTGACCTCTGTCCATCTCCTATAATCGGAGTGACTGGAACTAAGGGTAAGGGAACAACCTCTTCTTTGATTCTGGAAATATTGAAAAAAGCTAAGGGCGGTAATGTTATTAACAAGGAAAGCAATATATTTGTTGCAGGCAACATTGGCTACCCTGCTTTAACTTTGTTGGCGGGCCTAAAACCGGAGGATTATGTCATACTTGAACTATCTAGTTTTCAGCTGATGGATTTGCATACTAGCCCTCATATTGCCGTGGTTACAAATTTGACTGTTGACCATATGGACTACCACACGGATGTATCTGAATACCAAAATGCTAAGAAAAATATTGTTTCTCATCAAAAATCGAGTGATTTTGCTATATTAAATTGTGATTCGACCTTTGATGCCTCTTTTGTAAACCGGTTAAAAAGCAATGTTCAATTTTTCTCAAAGAGTGTTAACAACGTTGAGGCACTTGTTTCTGACGGCAAGGTAATTCTTAATCCGCACAGTCAAAACATTACAGTTTGCGAAAAGAAAGATCTGAAGCTGTTTGGAGATCATAATTTGGAAAATATTGCAGCAGCAACCCTGGTGGCAGATATTCTCGGCATTGAGATGCAAACAGTTAAAGATGCGGTGCATGAATTCTCAGGTTTGCCACATCGGTTGGAATTTGTGGCTAAAATTAACGGTTCTAAATATATAAACGATTCATTTGCGACTAATCCGGAGCCAACAATTGCTGCAATAAAATCTTTTTCTGAGCATAAGATTTTAATTTTGGGTGGTAGCAGCAAGGGTGCCGATTTTGCCCACTTGGCTGAAGAAATCAGCAAAGCAAACGTAAAAGCAGTAGTCTTGATCGGAACTGAAGGCGATAAAATTAAAAGAGCATTAATCGATAATGAGTTTTCGGGCGAAGTGAGCAGCGTTTATATAAGTTTAGATGAAGCCTTAAAAAAGGTTATGGAAATAAGCAAAGAAGATGACGTAGTTATATTCTCTCCTGCTTGTGCAAGTTTTGATATGTTCAAAAACTACAAAGA
>JBBQQK010000044.1:0-8782 GCA_038216025.1 Patescibacteria group bacterium | reverse complement strand
GGGATCAGTGAGCGTATCGCTAGATCCTTACAACTAATTTTTTAATTTATAAATATGGCGCCAGTTTTCTAACTTTTCTTATATCGCATGTTGCGATTTCTAAGGAAATTTTAGTGCGCTCTGATTTGTGTGTTAATAAATGACTTTTTGCTGCTTTGTTACGCAAAAGCTTGCCCGTTTTGGTGGCTTTAATTCTTTTGGCAGTAGCTTTGTGTGTTTTTAATTTCATAATATTCCAAAGTAATTAATTCGTTTTTTTATTCAGCCTTAAGATTGTTGTGCTTTTTTCGCGGTAAGCATAGCGACAATTTGGTTTCCAGTTTTGACAGGTCTTCTTTCGTAATCAAGATCTGCCATTTGTGCAAATTTTATAAATACTCCAATTGCCTGTTCTACGAATATGTTTTCTCTTCCGCGCAGTCTCATGGAAACTTTTACTTTGTGACCTTCGGCAAAGAATTCCTTGGCATTTTTAGCTTTGTATTCTATGTCGTGGTCGCCTATTTTTGCCGTAAGACGAATCTCTTTAAGTTCTGTTTCTTTTTGTCTTCCCTTAGCCTCTTTAATTTTTTTGGCTAAGTCGTATTTGTACTTGCCGAAGTCCATAATCTTGCATACGGGAGGGCGGGAAGTCGGATTTATTTCAACCAAATCTAACCCTTTTTCTTTTGCCATGTCTAGGGCTTCTCGTGTTTGAACTTGACCTACATTGACGCCTTCAGCATCAATTAATAAAATAGGTGAGAATCTAATTTGCTCATTTGCCCGTAAATACTTGCTTATGTGACTCCTTTACTACTGTATTGTACTTATCTAGCTTCTAAAATAACATAAAAACAGGATTTGGTCAACTCTTTTCGTACTTATGACAGCAAAAAAAGGCTGACAGGCCCATAAGCCCTATATCTGATTAATTTATAGTTTTTTCGATTAATAATCAACAGTTAAAAAAATAATAGATTTTTAATCGAAAACTAAGTAATTTTTACCGCCATTCAATATATTCTCTTGGTTCCAGTCGTGCATTGCGCTTGAAATGATATCGAAAGAGTATCTAAATCCCTCGCCTTTTCTTGTGCCGGGGTCGTTAGCGATGAATCCATCTTTGTCATAGCCTTTTAGAACAAACATATGGTAAACCGGACCGCCTGATCTAAAATTGGGGTTTTCAAGCAATTTTCCAGCAGCAGGAATTATCACAGGTCTGCCAGAGGCGATCTCTCTCTTGATATCTTCGATCGTGGCGTTGGTTTTGACTCGTCCGGATGTCATGTTGTATTTTTTTCGTGCGATTTGAGCTAATTCACTAACAGTGACATCAACTTTGTGGCCGTTTTCATTTTCAAAATTGACTAACTCCAAAATTTCTTCTTCAGCTTTTTCTTTTGACTCAATTGCGGTGTTATTTTTGTAGTGACGCAACATAATCAAGCTAGCTTCTTCGCATGCTTCTTCATGAAGCTCATCCCAATTAGCAAAAGGCGATTGAGTGGTGAAAGGCATATTTATCAAGATTTTATCTGGCAACGGTTTCTGCGCAACCGTAGGTGTGTTAGCGTTATTTTGGTTTTCGATAGTATTGGTGTTATCATTTTTGTTGTCCAGAACATACTCTTTAAAATTTTTGTCGGTTGGAGTTCCTAATAGATATGAGCGGTAGACCAAGGACCCGACTATCAGTAAGATAGAAAACAAAAAAAGGATGATGACAACTTCATAGGCAAATCTTCCGCGCAATTTTTTTATAAATTCTCTCATGATCAGTTATGATTTTAATAAACAACTACTCCACTATAATTAAATTTGCCCCAGTCAGACAGTAGTTTACTTGTTGACCAAGTCAGTTTTCCTCCATAGGGATCGTTCAAAATGAATTCGGTTGGGTTTTCCACCGTACCTTTAAAGCCTATAACTGTTCTCGCGTGCTCACCTTTCCATGCATCAATTTTAACGCCGTCCGGCGTATACCATGGATCATAATAACCGCTGCCATAGATTCCCCATGTCATGATAGGATTGCCATTGTTTATCTCTCTGGCTAAATCTTGAGCAGTCCAGCCCGAAAAGGCTTTTGCGCTTCGCCACTGATTGGCGGCTTTGGCAATGGGGTCCCAATACACCCCATAGCCCGTTGTATTCTGACGTCCATTTATATCGCCAACAAAAGCATTGTAGGGATTTCCCCAAGTGTTTCCACTATGAAGTGTCGGATCATATCCTATGATATTCATTATATCATTTTCTGAAACATCAACACCTTTGTATCTAAGGGCCATCTTCAAAGAGGCTGCTTCGCAAGACAGAGGTTTGTCTTGATAATCTTGGGATACATCAAGAATAGTAGAAGTAATTTCTGTCTCAAATCGACTTTCAAAATTTTGGCTGGAATCGAGGCCGTGTATGCTCTTGATGCCTGATGCAATAGTGATTTTATAAAAAATATTTTTGGCCAAAGCGGTGTTCGGAGTGAAAATTAATTTTTCTCCTTGCCATGTATATCCACCGGTTATCTGAGGCGTGATAGAAAATGAAGATTGTGCGCTACTGTGGTCAACAGCTTGGTTGAAACTGATCTGGATTGTGGCATTTGTATTGATGCCCGTGGAATTATTTTTCGGAGAAACAGCAGAAACTTTCACTCTGCCAATAGTATAAAAAGGTAAATTAGTATCATCGGCCAAAAAACCGCCGGAATTATCTTTGGTACCTTTGTTTATTTTGATATTGTAGGCAGTTTCGTACTGTAGTTTTTCATTCAGCTTATATTTAAGGGTTTTGCTGTCAGTCCACTCCCATATTCCTTTGGGGTTCGGTAAAATCTTAATATTATTTAAGACATCGCCTTTATTCATTTCATCTGAAAAATTAATCAAGATAGTGTCACTTTCTACGAAAACATTTGATCCACTGGGAGAATAGCTTCTGATGCCTGGAGCGTTTTTAGCACTAAAGTTCAATACTAACGGCTCTTTATTCAGTGTGCCCTGGTCACCGGAATTGAATATTTGTTGGGCTCTCAGGGTGTATTTTTGTCCCTGTGCAAAGCCATTCGAAGCACTGATCAAATATTTTCTGGAAATTTCATCATAGGACACCATTAAATCGCATTTTGGTTCAATGCTAAAATTATAATCTATGAAATTCAATTTGGGCTGATCTAAAAATGCCTCAATATTTGCATTAGGTGGCAAATCTGCTTGTTCATTCTTGATTGAAAATCCCTGTATCTCCGGAATATTCTTTGTCTGAAAGTCCAGACTATACTCTCTGCTTTTTTTATTGTAAAAACTTCCAACGTTTTTTATTCGCAAAGAATATTTAGTATTCGGCTGAAAGTATTCTTCCGGATTAAAAGAAATAGATTTGGTCAGATGCGTTTGATACAAAGGGCTTCCAAAATCGATTTGTCCTCGAACTGAAGGGGATATTTCATAAGTGATTCTGTTTCTGTCAATTGGTTTATTGAAAGTAAACTCAATTCGCCCTTTTAGATCTATTTGTTCGGAGTTTGGTGTTGCCTGAACTAATTTTGGCGGCAGAACCAAATAATAAAAACCCACAATAAACACGGCTAATAACAAAAATAGTATTATTGCCGAGAAGACAACCTTTAAATTAACTTCTTTTCTCTTTATAGCCTTTAATCGCCACATATATTGGACCCCACAATGAACCGAATAAAATAACAGTGACTAGCTCCTCAACCGGTAATCCTAAAAAGGTAATACCGAGAGTGTTTTCACTAAACCAAAGATTGGTAGCGTTGGAGGGAACCATCCTGAATATAACGAGATAGATTAGAAGATAGAGAAGCCCCATAAAAAAACCGGAGAATATTAAGTCCCATATAAGATCGAATCTTATGGCTATTACGATTGCAATATTGATCGCAAGGCCTAGGATTAACGATATGGCTAAGCTTAAACCAAAAAAGTAAGAAACAAGAGACACCAAAATGCCAAGCAGTAAAAATAATAATTTATATCGTTCGGTATGTTTTTTCTTTGTGATCTTCATGTGGAAAAAACTTTCATAAACAGCTGACGCCAGAGCGCCAAAAGAAAAACCTATTACGGCTCTTTGCGCAAAAAATATAAAAAAATCTTGTTCAGTATGAAATATTTCTTTCAGATTTGGAGAAATCAACGGTTTTATGAGCAATAGAGGCAAAGACAGCAATCCAGCAAAAACCATCTCTCGCCTTAAATGCTTTTTCGCGAGAAATATATAAAGAGTAACCAATGAAATTATAAACCAATATAAATTAATAAATCCTCCATCATTATTTTAATCGATTTATTAATTTATATAAATACCCTAACTGATTATTTCAAATCTATTTTTTTAGCGGTGATGATTCGAAGATATTCATCGCTGCTTTCAAAGAATTGTGGAGTCTTGGCAATGACAGTGTTGCCGCATATTAAAGGAAGCGGTGTTTTTGTAAAAATTCTTAGTGATCTACCCCTGAGCAGAGAAAAATCGGGCCCATTTTCCTTCTGTTTGTTGCCCAAAATTGAGGAAAATTTATTTAAAATGGAGCCTCCTTCATTGCTCACGCTGGTGAACATGATATCTAAGTAATCTTCTTCCATTTTTTGTATTCCGGGATGAAAATTGCAGATGGCAAAATTCTTAACTTTTGCTTGAACTATATACCCCTTCAGTTCAAGAGTGATTTCAATGGGAGATTTTATTCCAAGGTACGCGTAGGTTAAGAATGCTTTGTTGTTTGCAGTCTTCCCTAGTCTTATTTGGCTTATTTTTCTGAATCTTAGAGCCTCACATGCTTCTTTCCAGCTTTCAACACCGAAAAGTTTGGCTAGGGCTGGAGTTATTTCAAGCGGTATGAACCCCATAGCCTCTTTCCGACCTGCCAGCTTACCGGCAATAATATTTGCAATTTCATCATCGCCAATTCCAACAATAGTTGAGTATTCTCTTGCCAGGGCTAGATCCACAAGCTCTTCGACGCTACAAGCAGCTGTCGGATAGGTGAACTCTCCCGAAATACCTAAAGCGCCCAAGTAGGACTTAACAGACTCTACTTGAGATCTTTTCTTGCATTTTTTAATATCAAAAATATAATAGTACATTTTTAGCCTTAATGCTTAACTCTTGAGGATTAAAAAAATTCTTTAATCGTTGCGTTAAGCTTTTAGTCATTTGCTTTCAGCTAAAATTATTTCTTTGAGAAGAAACCGAATTTATCTTCGATAATCTCTTTGTCGTCTACTTTATCTTTTTCGTCAAGTTCTTTTTTCTCTTCTTTTTCAACTTTAATAGCGGCAGCTTCGGTTGTAACTTCCTTTTTATCTTCTTTATTTGAAGACGGGATTTTAACATTGTCGCTAGGCATAATGCTTTTGCCTATAAACGTTGCTCCTTGTTGAATAATTAGACTTTTTGCGTTGATGTCGCCAATAATTACACCAGTCGGATTGATTTCAAGTCTTTCTGTTGCTTCGACAATACCTTTAACTTGTCCGGAGATCACAATAGTTTTGGCGGTTACCGGCCCCGAAATTTTAGCTGTCTGGCCTACATCTATGTGGTCATCGCTTCTTACTTCGCCTTCGACTGAGCCGTTGATCTCAACCGAATTCTTGTTGTTTAAATTCCCCTTTATCAAGACATTTACACCAATAATGGTGTCAACGTTGTTTTCCATCTTTTTCTCCTATTTGCTTACTTAGTTTTCACTATATATTCTAATGCAACTGATTTGCAAGTAAATACCTCGTACATCATTGTTGATAAATAATATAAATTTTGTTATAATTTCGTAGACAAAATTTAAAAAATTGCTAATTGTAGCATGAGACTTTTGATTAGTCTTATGCGGCCAGGAAATTACATGGATAAAATACATATTGTTGGGGCGAGAGAACATAATTTAAAAAATGTGACGCTTGATATTCCAAGGGACAAATTAGTTGTTATAACCGGACTATCAGGATCAGGCAAGTCATCTTTGGCTTTTGATACTATTTATGCAGAAGGCCAGAGAAGATATGTAGAATCACTATCATCGTACGCCCGTCAGTTTTTAGGAGTTATGGAAAAACCAGATGTAGACTATATTGAGGGGCTATCGCCTGCTATATCTATCGATCAAAAATCTACTTCCCGAAATCCTCGATCGACCGTTGGCACTGTGACCGAAATATATGATTATTTACGTTTATTGTTCGCTAGAGCCGGAATAATGCATTGCCCAAAATGTGGCAAACCGGTCACAAAACAAACGGTAGGCCAGATTGTTGATCAGGTTGTGCTAAAAACCGTAGCTACTCGCCGGATCGCTATATTGTCACCACAGGTAACCGATAAGAAAGGCGAACATAAAGATATTTTTGCCAAAATTCTGAAATCCGGTTACGGCAGAGTAAGAGTTAATAGCATTATTATGGATCTGGAAGAGGCTGAGGCAAAGGAGCTTGATCGACAAAAAAAACATTCCATTGAAATAGTTGTTGACAGGATACTTCTTGAGCCTGGTAATATTGATGAATCAACTAAGGCCAGATTATATGATTCTATAGAGAAATCGTTGAATTTGAGCAATGGCTTGGTGACAGTGTTTGATTTCGAATCTAAAAGCGATACTACCTATTCAGAAAAATTTTCATGTCCTGATTGCGGTATTTCTCTATCGGAAATCGCTCCAAGAAGTTTTTCTTTCAATTCTCCGCATGGTGCTTGCCCTATTTGCCAGGGGCTTGGTTTTAAGCAGGAAATTGATCCTAAATTAGTTTTGCCTAATACAAAATTGACGATTAACGAAGGTGCTATCCGCCCTTGGATTAGAAGTGCTGCCAACTCTACGTGGTATTTTGCCATCATGGAAGCTGCTGCTGAAAAGTATAAGGTGGACCTAGATATTCCGGTATCCAAACTAAGTAAAGATGCTCTTCGTGTGATTTTATACGGAACAGGCGAAGAATCCTATAATGTTCGAGGCGGTTACGAAACAAAATATGAAGGTGTAATACCAAATTTACAAAGAAGATACAAAGAAACCGCTTCCGATTATATTCGGCGTGAAATTGAAAAATATATGGTCGTTAAGACCTGTCCGTCATGCGGTGGAGCCAGATTGAGGAAAGAGACTCTCAGTGTATTGGTTTCAGACAAGAATATCGCTGATGTTTCAAGGATGACGATCGAGGACTCAGTTAAATTCTTCGCTGATTTGCCTGGTAAATTGAATGATGAGCAAAAACAAATTGCTAATCAGATTGTTAAAGAAATTAGTCAAAGATTAAATTTTTTGATGGATGTTGGCTTGTCCTATCTCACGATTGACCGCAATTCCGCAACGTTGGCTGGCGGAGAGGCTCAAAGAATTCGTTTGGCAACACAGATTGGTTCAGGGCTGATGGGAGTTCTCTATATATTAGATGAGCCGTCTGTAGGACTTCATCAAAGAGATAACGATAAATTGTTGTCAACTTTAATTCGATTGCGAAATATGGGAAATTCGGTGATTGTCGTTGAGCACGATGAAGAAACTATGATGAATGCTGATTATATAATAGATATCGGTCCAGGTGCAGGAGAGCATGGTGGGAATGTGGTTTGCGCAGGAACGCCCGAAGAAGTAAAAAAATGTCCAGACTCAATCACAGGTCAGTACCTTTCTGGCAAGAAAAAAATAGCTATCCCTAAAATCAGACGAACAGGCTCCGGAGACCATATCGAAATCAGAGGGGCCAAAGAAAATAACCTTAAAAACGTTAGTGTAAAGATTCCTTTGAATACATTTACCTGCGTAACGGGCGTCTCCGGTTCAGGAAAATCAACTTTGATCAATGATATTTTGGCTAAGGCTTTGGCTAAAAAATTTTACCGGGCAAAAGATGAGCCAGGTAATCACGACTCGATCGAAGGCTTGTCAAATATTGACAAAGTCATCAGTATAGACCAGTCCCCAATTGGCAAGTCCCCAAGATCCAACCCCGCGACTTATACCGGTGTCTTTACTGTGATTAGAGAGTTATTTGCCACAATGCCCGAAGCAAAGATTCGGGGATACAAATCAGGTAGATTTTCTTTCAATGTAAAGGGCGGCCGCTGTGAAAAATGTCATGGCGAGGGAGTGCTCAAGATTGAAATGCACTTTTTGCCTGATGTTTATATTATTTGCGAGGAGTGCAAAGGCAAAAGATATAACCAAGAAGCGCTTGAGGTTCTTTATAAAGGAAAAAACATTTCAGATGTTCTCAATATGACCGTAGAGAAAGCTGCCGGTTTCTTCAAAAATATACCAATGGTTCATCATCGACTTTCTGTTTTAGCTGATGTCGGCTTGGGCTATATCAAACTGGGCCAACCGGCAACGACACTCTCCGGTGGTGAAGCGCAAAGGGTGAAATTGGCTACCGAACTTGCCCATCGTGGAACAGGTAAAACTTTATACATTTTAGATGAGCCTACAACGGGCTTGCATATAGATGATGTTTCTCGACTTTTAAAGGTATTAAGCGCACTTGTTGATAAGGGAAATACAGTTTTAGTGATCGAGCACAATCTTGATGTTATTAAGTCATCTGACCATGTTATTGATCTCGGTCCGGATGCTGGTTTTCATGGCGGTGAAATAGTGGCAACAGGCACACCGGAGGAGATTGCTAAAGTTGAGAATTCTTTCACCGGAAATTACTTGAAGAAATATTTGAAATAGAGCCATTAGTTTCAAAATTCAACTAGTTTTATTACTAAAAAATCCCCGTCTGGGGATTTTTTGGAGCTCTCTATCTTGGATCCCAGCCTTCCCCCT
>JBBQQK010000043.1:0-9069 GCA_038216025.1 Patescibacteria group bacterium | reverse complement strand
GTAAGTTTTAGCAATTTATCCACTTGTTGCAAGGGGGTTGAATTGTCAGCGTCGGTAAATAGTATATATTTACCTCTAGCTGCCAGCACTCCCTCTTTGACAGAATAGCCTTTGCCTTTATTTTCTTTTCGATCAATGATTTTTACATATTCGAGATCAGCAGTAATTTCTTTTGCAACTTCCCAAGTCGTATCAGCATGACCATCGATCACCACTATCGCCTCCAAATTGAAATCATGTTCTTTTTTATATGCTTTAATGGCTCCAATAATTTTCTGAAGCCTTTTTTCTTCTTTATAGGCAGGTATGATTATTGATAGATAAATTTCGTCCGGCATTAAAGTCCCGCCTTTCCATTATTAATAGAGCCGATATAATCTATCTTCTTAATTGGATAGGGTGAAACCGGTGGGTGCTCCGCCAAATCTTCTGAACTAATGTTAAAAACAAGAATCGATCCGCCAATGATTGCTTCTGGCTTAAGATTATCCAGCCAACCATAAGACCATTTGCCTTCTTTTTCGCCATATAACTTAGAGGACTGATAAAACGTAGCCGATATTGCAAGCCAACCTGTTGTTGGACCGTATGAGCTATGCCATTCTCTTGCCTGTGGAATGTAATAACTAGGCTGGGAACCGCCGAAATAATCAACTTTTATCGAATTAATTTCTTTGTCATCTATATATTTTTTCAAACGAAGCATATCTTGTCCCCAATCCAAAGACGAGTCCACCAGATAGTTGTGCCTTTCGTCTCTCGGAACTGCCTCATTGAAATAAGCAATAAAGTTAGGAAAATTAGAAAGAGTCGATCCGACCAAATAAAGGCAAAGCAATGCAACAACCGAATACCTTAAAGCAATATTTTTTCGTGATCTTAGAAATTCTCTTAGCAGGAACCCGATCGAAAGCAAAACAAATGGTATTGTTGGCATTAAATGCCTTATGCCAATATTTAACGAACCTTTTATGGTAAATCCCCAGTACACTAGCCATGGTGTAAGAAAAAGAACAATAACCCAGAACTTTTCTTTAGATTTAATAAAGAATTTATTCCATGCAATCGCAACCAAAGAACTTAAGAACAAAAAGATTATTGTGATCGGAGTCTTTACCAGCCAAGCAAAAGGGAAATACCATGATATAGATTTGTCGGAAAGGTGGCCTAGCGCATAAGTAGCGTTTCCGCCTGCTACTCTAGCAAAAACCAACATGATACCCAAAAGATAATGACCCAAAGCTCTGGTAAACGGATTTGCCTCCATAGCATGAAGAATGTTTCTAAATAATTGAGTCTTTGCGTCCATCGTTAAATTGACGTCAATCACTTTGTGCTCAATATCTATCGGAGTGTTCCAAACAAATGGAATGTAGGCGATCCAGACCAAAATCAAAGAGAAAAAACAAACCCAAAAGTAAATTTTAAAATTACTCCAAAACTCAACCCAAAAGCCTTTTTTATCTCTATCTAAAACAGCCCTGACAATAGCCAGGATAAGCAAAACGCCAAATAGCAAAAAGGCAGAAAACTTCAGAAGCTGAGCAATACCAAAAGCAATCGCTGCAAAAATGATATATTTCCATGTTCTATACTGTAATGCTTTATCAAAATAATAAATAGAAATAACATAACCCAAAGCGGCCGCGATATCCGTTGTTACCAACCGTCCATGAGCAATCACATCAGGATAAAAAGCATATAGCAATAGAACTATTAAACCGATTTTTCTACCAAAAAGTTCACTAGCCCATTTGAATAAAAAGATTCCAAGGACCAACATCAAAAGCATCATGGGAATTCTGGCCCAAAAAAGAACATCTGCCGGATCGTTTCCGGCCTCGTAAACCATGTACCAACCAGCTTCCCACTGATTGATGCCGCTCCAGCTCCAGTCATCTTTGATGCCGTTAATCGAACTCTGCAGCGCCAAAGGAATACCAGCTAAGGCCTTGGCTAGAGGAGGATGCTCTGGATTCAGTCGAAAATCTTGGTACTTCACATAGGAGTATCCCGAAGGAATATGAGCAATTTCATCAACAGTCCCCGAGTCCCCGGGCATTCCGAAGATACCTTTGGATGACACGACAGCCATCAGAAACATAAAAGTAAGCAGACATGCTGCTGCAATTTTGGTGAAAGTGATCTTTTTTAGCTCAGGCCACTTTGACATTTTAGAAATAAAATTCATTCCTTCCCCTCCGTAATAAATGATCTTTTAGTTGATTTTTTTGTAACCCTAAATACTTCCAAATATTTTCCGAGCATTAAGCGAGTTTGTGATTCAAGAGCGGGAATCGAAGAAAATATGATGTTGGATATCGGCATCATAATTGGGGTCAAGATCCAGTCTAGAACAATTCGTAATTTTGGCTTTTTTCCTTTACTAGCAGGAGGGACCAACAAAGTGGAGATAATTAGGGTTGTAACCATCCCAATCCAAGCGATCGTTACTAGCCAACTGTATACTATCGGAAAATTGAAAGCTAAAACTGTATTTCTAAATTCAGGATTTAAAGCGAGCGGAAGCCAAGAAGAGGTAGCTAAAATCAGCGACGTGGTTGACCACGATATGTGCGATTCCCAAAGAATCAAAGCATTGCACCAGCGATCAACGAAGGGAATATTTTTATTCCCTATTGTGTGTTCCATAACGTAAGGGATGTCAGACACTCCCCAACTCCAACGTTTTTTCTGGAGATATTGCTCGTGCAAAGTATCCTTTATTGTATCACCTAAGACTGCATCCATATAAATAGGCGTATACATCGGGATTACTTCATGACGGCCATTAAATTTAAAATAAGTGCGCCAGAATTGATGGCCGTCTTCAACTATTGAAGTTGTAGACCAAAAATCAACTTGTACCAATGCTTCCAAGCTTTGGGCGTGGGAAGAGAAGTTGCGAAGGCGGGATGGACGAGTTGCCACAACCAATTGCCAAAACGAAGACCCCATAGCGATAAGCCGCATTGGCATCGGGACATCCCAGATGTTATTGAAATACATCGGAAGAGGTTGAAAACTTTTATGGACAGGGTCGTCGTCTGTCAGATATTTATAAGTTAAGCAGGATAAGTATTTTTTATCCATAACACTATCTGAATCCATATTGGTAACTATGACATTTTCAAAAGGAATATTACGCTTTTCAAAATAACTGACCATATTTTTTGCCGCAAAGCAGATATTCGGGCCTTTGCCTTTTACCTCCCCTGCAATATTATCGGGATGCATAAAAGCTAAATAATCACCAAGTCGGTTCTTATAATTTTTAGTCAAAATTTTGGAATATTGCTCTGCCCTTTCTCGGTCTCTTTCTTCAGTTGCCAAAACATATATTATATTTTCTTTCAAAGGGTAATCGGAATTAATGACTGATTCAACAGAGTGCTCGAGAATACTAAGGTCTTCTTTGAGAGTGGGAACTAACACCAGATGATAAATCTCCTTATAATTTTTAACAGGAGCCATATCTTCCAAGCGCTTTGCCCAGTTTAATCTCATATCATATTTATAATTTCTGTAACCGATAATCAAGCGATATGACATGCTGAAAATCTTAACAAGCCAATAGCACAGAAAAAAAACCATGTATATCGAAAGCGTTACCGGAGACCAGATGGACAACGCAATCGGAACCAGTAAAACAAACCATACTATCAATCCTGGCAGTATTTCAAAAAGCCTTTGGTATTTCCATTTTTTTTTCATATTGGATGTGTTAAATAAAAAATTTCTAAAATAAATATTAACGAGCAAACAAATAGGTTGCTCGACAAAAGCAAGTAACCGATTTCTCTATCATCTTCATAGGAAGAATAAGCGATGAAAAGATTCAATACTATAATAACGGCTAAATATTGAACCGGATAAACGCCAAAACCGTTGTAAGCGTAAACATGCGGAGAAGACAAATATATCCTCCAAATAAGCCATATTATCAATGAGAACAAAAAAGTTGAGATCAATAAAATCTTATTAAATTTATCTTCGATAAAGGTACTTTTTATTTTTGTATAAGCCGTCGCAAAAATATTCATTTTCTTAATTGTATAACCGTTGCTTTAAATAAGCAACTTAAGCAACTTGAACTGGAGCCGATGGGCGGATTTTCCCAGTGCCCAAGAGATCAGAATCCCGACTACCGAATAATTCTATAGTAAAACGTCGGGAGAACCGCCGACCTTCACTTTACGAAAGTGCTGCTCTACTTCACCCCGCCTATTCAGGCGGGGCAAGCTAAGCTAATCGTTTTTTATATTGTACTATCATGTTGAACGATGGAGCCGATGGGCGGATTTGAACCGCCGACCTTCACTTTACGAAAGTGCTGCTCTACCAGCTGAGCTACATCGGCCTGGAGCGAGCGAGGAGAATCGAACTCCCGCCTCAACCTTGGGAAGGTCGCGTTCTACCACTGAACTACGCTCGCCTACGGATACAAAAGATGCGGGGATACACCTGCCTGCTCTTCGAGTCTGAGCGACGAGGTTGCTAGACCTCAGAGTCGATGACCGGCAGGCAGGTTCTATCGATGAACCACACCCTCATTTAACACTAGAACAAAGAAAGGATAATTTTATTATTTAAATTATGCCACACTTTCTGCTTTGTTTTCTAGCAACAGATTATGAACCGCAATAGATAACATATCAATATTAACAACTATTTTAAAGAGTAATGCAAAGCAACCATATCCGTAATAAGCATTACGACCCAGTCTGCACCGACTACTCCTATCGCTTTTGTAGAATTGCGCCTGAGGTGTGTATAACTGATCTTTACGGCTCATAAATGGTTCATATAATTAATATGGATATATTAATTATATGAACCATTAGAAATTAATTCATAAAACAGGAGGATAGTTATATGATTCGTTTTACAAGAAAAAATTGGAATATAAAATTTTTTGTTCCAATTGGAGTTTTATTTATTTTGTTTATTTCTGTTTATATATACAGTCAAAAGTATAGAGCCGATTCCTTTAATACTAGTTCGTTCACGATCACCAAAGAAGATGCCGACTTAGCAGAAGCAAACAACATTAGGATAATCTCACCAGGTTCGGCCCTAATTCGAAAATATGGCGACAGCAAATCTGACCCTAACACAAACGAACATTCCGGGCCAACTATTTCTTTGGCAGACGGCTCACAACATAACTACCCCTTCAATGGACAAGGAATGGTAAATTTACTTCAACCAACAGCAGGTCAAAAGATTTTTTCATCAGTTGGCCCGGAAGATGAAATAAAGACTCTTGATTTCCTTAATAATGGAAAAATTGACCCTGAAGTAGCCAAGAAAGCCGAAGAAGAGGGCACAGTGAAAGTTATTATTACTTTCGATAACAATATGCCTAAACCTCTAGATAAGACTGATGACCCCAAAACCAGAGAAAATAAATTATCTAAATATAATAAGTTAATAGACAAAACTAAAAATAATCTTTCTGGAAATGCCTCAATTACAGATGAGCTATTGATAATCAACGGTGTCTCTGCTGAGATAAGCAAAAAAGCCCTAACCTATCTTTCTAAAAGTCCAGATATAAAAAAGGTACAAGTAGACCAGCCGGTCCAAGTTTTTTTGGACACCTCTCTAGATCAGCTCAAGGCAAAAGAAGCTTGGCCAATGATTGACAAAAACAACAATAGCTTAAGAGGAAAAGGCATTAGAATAGCTGTTCTTGACACCGGAGTAGATTATACCCATCCTGATTTGGGTGGTTGCTTGGGCCCAAACTGTAAGGTAATCGGTGGTTATGATTACATAAATAACGATAACGATCCACTGGATGATCACGGGCACGGTACCCATTGCGCTGCAACAGCCGCAGGCGATGGAATATTACCGGGAGTCGCTCCCGAAGCTAAAATACTGGCTTATAAAGTACTTGCATCAGACGGAAGAGGAAATGCTTCAGATATTATAAGCGCAATTCAAGCAGCAACCGATCCTAACGGAGACAAGAATACTTCTGATCATGTAGATGTTGGCTCAATGAGTTTAGGCGGTTCAGGGACTCCAGATGATGAACTATCAAAAGCTGTATTCATGGAGGAAGAAATGAATAAACTGGCAATCGTGGCTGCTGTTATTGCAGCCATTGTCCTCATCCTGAGCATTACTACGCCGGCCATCGCCGGCAGACCAATGTATTCGGGATGGGCGGTTGACATCACCGTCAACAACCAAAGACCGGTAACAGCCGGAGCAATCGATGGGATCTCTGACTACTCGCGAAACCCAGTCATTGATGTCTACAACATGGACATCGAGACTGGTTACGACAAAATGATCCACCGCGGCTCTAATGTTGTCTTCTGGGACTGCTTGTTCGTCGAGCCAACAGTGACAGCGCCTGAGACATTCCAACTCTATTGGACCACCTATAATTTCGACTGGGACTACAACAAAGTTGCAGGCGACATTTGGGAGGGATCGCTCTGGGGCAGCCTCATGACAGCAGACGGGAACCAGTGGTTGGACATGTCAAAGGCGGGATCGATAACCCTGCAAAGAAGCCAGGCCCTGCACATGCTCGATGGAACGGAGTTTTTCCAGGTTCCCCTGTACGGGAACCAAGCCGTTCCCGAGCCTGGCAGCCTGCTCGCTTTAGGTAGCGGCCTAGTCGGTCTAACTGGCTTCGTCAGGAGAAAGTCACGATGAACAACGGAGCAAGCGCCGTGTTGGCGCTAATAAAAAAAGGAATCAAGAAAGAAGGCTTACTCCCAAAGACAGGGAGAAGTTAGGAGATCAGCGGACTCCGGCACTATGCCGGGGTCCGTTTTTGCGTTTATTGATTTTTTCAGTGAATATTGCTATAATTTGAATGTTAAATTTTGCGGCGTTCCGCCAAAGGCGGATTAACTCCGTTCAGTTGGTTAGAACGGTCGCAACAATTTATTTGCGGGGTCGTAGTTCAGTTGGTTAGAACGAGCCGATGTACATCGGCTAGGTCACCAAGATGAAATCTTCACTATATATTCTTGAGCTGGCTAATGGTCAATATTATATTGGCTCAACTTCCGACTTGAATCGAATATTATTGAACCATATCGAAGGCAAAGTGATCAGCACAAAAGGGAAATTACCATTGAAAATGGTTTTTCATAAAGAATTTGATACACTAATCGAAGCTCGTCAAGCAGAATATAAATTAAAAAAATACAAAAGCAAGAAGATTATAAAGCAAATAGTCTCTGATCAACAAATTACAGCGCTGGGGTCGTAGTTCAGTTGGTTAGAACGCCACACTGTCACTGTGGAGGTCGCCGGTTCGAGTCCGGTCGATCCCGCCAGTGTTGGTCAGAGATTATTTGCTTTTTTTGCACTAAAAATCTCAGTTATAATCAGCTTGTGCGATATAAGTATCACCTAAAGGTCTTTCCGATGGCCATCGGAGTCGATCCCGCTATAAAAAAACACTAATTTCATATTGGTGTTTTTTTGTAGTTGAGACCAGAGGTAAACCGTGTATTTTCGTTGCTCGTAGAGTAAAGGGGCATTCCTCCATGAAAAAGATAACCCCTCCATCTTCATCAGAACATTACGGTGAAAAAATAACACAAACCAAACTGGCTGTTTTACATTGTTCTCGTTGCAAATCTTTTCTCTAATATTTCAATGACTTTAGGGTACTCAGATGGAAATGGGAGCATTAGTTCCGGCGTCAAGGTCATTTGTTTTAGTTCTTCGAAAGTAACGAATTTCACTTCTTCGACTTCCTCGGGCTGAATTTTGATTTTATCTATATCTATAATTTTACAAGCTAAATAAACATCAAAGCGACCGCGGTGCATTACTTTTCTGCCATTAAATACATCCTTTTTGGAAAAAGAAAAAAGGTGCTCGAGATCAAATGGCTTTAGCTCCAATCCGATTTCTTCTTTTGTTTCCCTTATCATACCTTTGATGCTTGTTTCATCGGCAGAGATATGACCAGAGGCAGCTTGAGACCAATATCCCGGAAAAGCCTTCTTATGCTTTGATCTTTTCTGAAGTAAAATTTTATGATCAGGCGTAATAACCCAAAGATTGGCAGCCAAATGCCAGAGCTCTTTATCGTGAACTTCACATTTTGATAGTTTTTCACCCGTCTTTTCGCCTTTGTCGTTTAAAACATCAAGGTATTCCATTTTTAAACCTCATCTTATTCTTATTGTCATAATATTCATTACTCCACTTTGCTGGATAAATTCATTATATCAAAAACAGGTCAAAGACTAGAGCAATAAATTGATCGCTTTTTTATTTCTTGGACTTTTATCGTAGTAATGGTACTGTGTAATTGAAAAAGACTACGATTTTTAGAAAGGAGGCGCTTTGTGTGGAATATTCGGTGCTATTGCCTGTAAGGGTTGCCAAAATGTGCTCGATACATCCGGCGTGACATACCAAGGACTTTCGGGTCTTCAACATCGTGGGCAAGAGGCGGCGGGGATCGCTATCAGCGACGGAAAAAGTATAGTCACAGAGAAAGGTTTGGGTTGGGTTTCCCATGTGTTCAATAAAGAAAAATTGCAAGATTTAACTGGAAGCTTAGCTATCGGACATACCCGCTATGGCACGACGGGCGGCTCGACCGAAAAAAATGCCCAACCGTTCTATAAGAAAAATAATTACGAGTTGGCACTCGCCCACAATGGCAATCTAGTAAACAGTTATCATCTTCGCAAAGTGCTCGAAAATCAAGGGGCAGAATTTGATTCAACCAGCGACTCCGAGGTAATCGCCGAAATGATAGCCAGATCAAAAAAACCAACTATCGAGCAAGCAGTTTTGGATGTCTGCTCAAAGATAAAAGGGGCTTACTCTCTACTAATATTAACTAAGGATAAAGTTATTGCCGTCCGAGATCCAAACGGCATCAGACCACTCTCACTTGGATACCAAGGCAACAGAAACAATCCCGATTTCGGCTTAATATCAAAAACGTGCACCTAAAAACACCTAATTATGATATGCTGGAGCCAATAATCAGATAATCATTTAGAATGGATTGTAAACAATGGTAAAAAAAATGCCCAAATTGTAATTCTAGTAACTGTGTAAAGAAGG
>JBBQQK010000042.1:0-9137 GCA_038216025.1 Patescibacteria group bacterium | reverse complement strand
GCCGGTACATTTGATACATCAAACGGTACCGCCAATGTAACTGTGAATGGCCATGCTGTCTGCGGCGTCACTTGCGGAGTTATCAACATGACAACTACAAATACGTTCACTCAAAATGTTGCCACCAACAAAACCTTCGGCCCAAACGCTGGCTCTGCCGACTGGATTTTTAATAACTTGTCTTTCACAGCAGGATGGTCCGGTGTCCCAACTATCACTACTCAAACAGGCAACTCCGGAAAAATACTAATTAAATCCGTTTTGACCATCGGCGCCAATATCACATTAAACGCTGCCAACAAAACCTATGAATTAAACGGCGCCGGCACACCATTTGTAAAAACCGGCAACCTAACCGCCTCAACATCTACGTTTAAATACAGCGCCCCAGCCAACCTAACAGTCGCTGCCGCCAATTATTACAACATAGATTGTGCTGCAGCCAATGTTGTGACATCTCCCGTCTATACAGTGTCTTCCGGCGCTTTTGATATTGCTGGCAATCTCACGATCGGCAATAGCACAGATGCCATGATCGTGAATGCCAATACCAATGATCCGACGATCAATTTAACGGGCAATATGTCCATCACTGCCAATTCTACATTTATTGCTTCCGGCTCAAGCGGCTTCAATATTACTGGAAACTGGTCAAATACCGGATGGTTTACCCACAGCAATGGGACCGTTGTTTTTAAAGGCACAGGCGCATCAAGCCTAATTGGATCTTCTAACTTTTATAATTTAGTCATGGATACAAATTCCGATGGAGCAAAGCAAATTAATTTCCCAACCGGATCATCCAATAAGCAGATAATCAGCGGCACGTGGACTATCGATGGAGATGACTCTAAAATATTGACACTTCGAAGTTCTACGCAAGGCACGGCTTGGTATTTTGATATACCGTCCGGATTCACATCTGGCACACATATAGATGTTCTGGACTCATATACTGCGGATGTAGCTAAAAAAATACTTTCCGGAAATAGTGTTACAAACAGCGGCAACAATACCGGTTGGATTTTCCCTCCCAACGTACCCACTGCGATGGGTCAGAGAAAAACAAACAATAATCTTATAAATACCTCTGATTGGACGAACGAGTCGTCAGTAAAGTTCACCGCAATGGCTAATGATCCTGATGCTAGTGATACTCTTTATTTGTGCGTAGAAAAAGATCTTATAGGAACTTCTTTCTCGGACAACGAGGATCAATGTGGATCAGGTATTGCATACTCAGGAACATACGTAAATATAGACGTAACTCTCAATGGTCTCGAGGATGAAAAACTTTATCATTGGCATGCAAGAGTAAAAGATTCATCTGGTGCATACTCGCCCTGGGTCTCATATCCGTTGTCTCCCAATGGCAATGAAGAGTCGGTCACCGATTTTCGTGTAGATTCGTCCGCACCAACGGGAGGATTGGTGAATGATGGTCTCGAAGCCGACATTGATGAAAATGATGGATCGCTAACATCGCTTTCTGCTAATTGGAGCGGAATAGAGGCTACAGTTTCAGGGCTGTTGAAATACGAGTACGCTATCGGTACAACTCAAGGAGGAACAGACATTAAAGACTGGACTGATAGCGCGACAAACGCATCTGTTACCAACAGTAGCTTGAATTTGATAACTGGCAAAATGTATTACTTCTCTGTGCGCGCCATCGACAATGCTGGAAATGTGAGCACACCAATCTATTCGGATGGGCAATTAGTCCAACCTACTCTCTCGTATTCAATTAGTAATACATTGATTGAATTCGATATTTTGAATGTTGACAATGGCTGGCAAAGCATAAAATCCCACACGATTTCTACTTCGACCAATGCTTCCAATGGCTTTCTTGTGTATGGATATATAGATAGTCCTTTAACAGGATTAGATAGAGCAGACATTACTATAGAAAATTTTATTGGAACATGGGCGACTCCTTTATCATGGGGCTCAGGAACATATGGCTTTGGATATACCTCGTCCGATGCATATGTTCAGGGTTCAAATCGTTTCAATAGCGGATCAAAATATAGTGCTTTTTCAATCGGAGCGCCAGGCGATGTTGTCGCCGATCATACAAATGCTATTAATGGCACTACAGGTGCAGCAGAAAATGAAACCTATACTATTTCTTATCGAGTTGCTGTGCCTAATACTCAAGCCGCACTTGCCTACCAAACATACGCTCACTACATAGTATCTCCAAGATTTTGATATAAATTGATATGTCGGTACTCTCCCTGTATTCAATATTCACAGCAGCTGTTTGCAAACATATTTATTATGTGAGAAAATATTAATAAGTTGAAAAAATATTAATTTTATATCTATGGAGGGCATTTATGCCGCGAATCACTAAGGTTCTTAACAAGAGATTTATTTCTATCCTGTTGATAATTGTCTTTTCGCTGTTTCTTTTTGCGACCAATCACTCAAAGGCAGCTCCACAAGCTATCACAACAATGTCCGACAAAATGACAAGAACCCAAAAGTCGGTTGCTTCCAACCACGAGATGATTTTTCGCACTCCAACTGGATCAGATCTTGCTAATAGCACCATTGTTATTACTTTCCCCTCCGATTTTGTTGCCACGGGAGTTGTGTTCGGCGATATGGATTTGTTTCATGGCGCAACTAATCCTCCATCAACTGAACTAACTTTAGCGGCAACACCAAGCGCAACCGCTTGGGGAGCAGCATTTTCCACAAGGGTACTTACCTTGACCCATCCCTCCGATGCTGCGGCTGGAGATATTGCCGCCAATGACTATGTTTTGCTGAAGATTGGCACCAATGCCGCAAGTGGAGCCAATCAACTGGTCAATCCAACAACGTCTGCCAACTATGTTGTTATACTTGAAGCAAAAACTGGAGCAACACTCAACGATTACGCAACTTTTGCAGTTGCAATTATCGAGAAAGACCAAGTGCTAGTATATGGGGAAGTAGGCCCTACTATTACCTTTAGCTTGTCAGCGTTCGAAGTAAATCTTGGCTCTATCGCTAAAGCTGGTATTAGCACGGGTACGCCCGACATTGATTTGACAATAGGCACAAATGCTCAAAACGGCTATGTCTTGTATATTAACAATGTAGGAGACGGTAGTAGTCCAGGTTTGTACAGTGCGACAGCGGTAACACCTTATCTTATTCCTTCCGCTACGGCTAATTTACAAGCAGGACAAGAAGGCTATGGCATCAACGCTGTGGGCAAAAGCGGCACTCCTACTATCAATGCTCCATTCGCAGACAATACAGCAAATAACGTTGGAGGGTTACTATTAACTCAGCAAACTCTAGCACATCATGACGATTTGATGCTGGTTTCAGATGTGATTACCGTCCACCACAAAGCTGCTGTTTCTCTTACTACTCCCGCTGGTCACTTTGTTGACACGGTTACATATGTTGCAACCGGCAGATTCTAATGTTTTTTAATGTGTACTTTTTAAGGAGGATAAATGCTTAGGAAAATTTTGTTTTGTTTGTTTGCGCTCGTATTGTTGATACCTATCAACACCCGCGCATTAGATGCTGATTCTACAATTGATGACGCACAGGGACTAACCGTGTCGCCGCCACTTTCTGAATCCGATATGAATCCAGGTAGCTCAACAAAATTTACAATCAAATTATCCAATCCAACCAGCGAAGAAGTTAAGGTATATCCTATCGTAAAGGACTTTACTTCAAGAAATGAAGAAGGCGATCCTTTATTTTTGGAGCCTGGCGATGCTTCTAGAACTTACTCGCTTTCAAAATGGGTACAAGCCGAGAAAGATCAAATTATACTTGCGCCGCAACAAACTATAGGATGGGAATATTCAGTAGTTTTACCTAAAGATGCTGGCCCAGGTGGCCATTATGGAGCAATTTTATTTTCGAGCAGTCCTGAAGTGTCAGAAGGTACCAATAATCAAGTCGGCATATCCAGTATGGTAGCTTCGCTTGTATTGATTAATGTTCCTGGTGAGATTACTGAATCAGCTACTATTAGCGATTTTTCATCAGATAAAATCTTTTACCAAAAATATCCGGTACTTATCAATACCAGAATAACAAACAATGGAAACTCACACATTACGCCAATGGGTACAATTAAAATAACCAACATGTTTGGTAAAGAGGTTTTAAATTCTGATTTGAATACCGCTAAGGGAAGAATACTTCCAGAAGGTACGCGTAAATTTGAATCAAAGTGGAATACTGGCGGACCTTTTTGGAAATTACCGATTGGCCGTTATACGGTATCTTTAAATGGAACATACGGATCCAACAACAATACCATTGTAGCAAGCTATTTTTTCTGGTTCTTTCCTTTGTGGTTTGTGATTGCTGTCCCTGTTGTTTTGCTTTTCCTTATCATTTTGACAATTGTCATTATTAAGAAAAGAAGGCATAGAGCATAATATGACAAGGGTTATAAAGCTGTCTATATCTATATTAATAGCAATTTGCGGGATACTGATCATCTCACCTGTAAAATCTGAAGCAAAAGCTTCGGATTTTACTGTTGTAGAAGGAATTGTTGACGAACATATTACCATAATGTACCACGATAATACCGTTACGGTTGGTACTAATTATTCTGCCGGTGCCACTGCATTTGGGTCTGATATTCCTACTGTGAAAATAGCTGGTAGAGAAGAGCAGACCTTTGAATCACAAGATAAAATAATAATAAGCCCAAATATCTAAAGCCATTATATTACTTTTTTCTCATTCAAATAGTCAGCAATGTCCTCAAGTGTCAATAATCCTTTTAGCTTACCTTCTTCGTCTTTAACCGGTATGAAGTTAATGTTTGATGAAAGCATCAGCCGCAGTGCTTTTACTGCTTGATCATCAACCTTAACGAAAAGATTGTACGGAAATCTTCGCATGTAATCCCAGACTCTGGCATTTGCCAGTTCATTTTGATTGTGTTTTTGTAAGTCTTTAAGCGTGACCAGACCAATTATTTCATCGTTTTGAATCACAGGGAAACTTTCTGATTTATACTTCAAAAAATATTCAGTTAGTAGCTCGTTTATTGATAATTGCGGTTTTACTGTTATTGTGTTTTTTCTTATAATATTTTCAACAGTTTCTTTTTTTAGTGCTTCGTTTATCAAAAGTTCCATATAGCTTTGAGCAGCAGCTTGATAAAGAAAAAGTCCGATAAATACCATCCAAAAGCCAGAAAAGAAACCACTAAATATGATTTGGAAAATTCCGAAAGCTACCATCGTTAAAGCGATGAACCTGCCTATGTTTGATGCTATTTTGGTCGCAAGTTTTATATTCTTAGTGGCTCCCCATAAGATAGATCTAAGGATTCTGCCTCCATCGAGAGGAAATCCCGGCAATAAATTAAAAATCGCCAATAGCATATTAGTCTGAAACAAAGTGCTAAAGAGTAAGCTCGCCGTAAGCTGCTCTTTAAATGCAATACTAAGCAAATAAAATAGTAAACCGAGAAATATACTAATAGCAGGGCCAGCCGAAGCAATTTTGAACTCACTAGATGGGTTTTTTGGCTCTTCAAATAGTTCCGCAACACCTCCAAATAAGAACAACGTTATTCTATTGACTTTGATGTTATTTTTTATCGAGACCAAAGAGTGTGCAATTTCATGCAATAAAGCGGATGAAAAAAATAGCACTGCCGTAGTAGCTCCTAATATTAAATAAATCAGTGGCTGCTTATCGGGCAGTAGTGCAGGGTAATAGTTTATGCTAAAAATCCAAAAAACTAAACCAAAAATGACCAGCCAAGAATAATCGATGTGTATATCAATTTCAAAAATTTTAAATATTTTAAATCCTGAAGTCCTCATGTTTATAAAATTAACATTTAATTGTAGATAAAGCATTGGATAAATTTGCAAGGTTAAACAGAACTCGAGCCACTTGTTAAACGGTCCTGAACAATGTTAAACTTACATCTATGCAAAAACCTGAATTAATATGCCCTGCTGGTGATTTAGAAAAATTAAAAATTGCCTTTCAATATGGCGCAGACGCTGTATACGCTTCGACGCCTAAATTTTCTATGCGTACAAGAGAGATTGGCTTTGATGACAATTCGATAAAAGAAGGTATCGCTCATGCTCATTCACTAGACAAAAAAGTTTATCTGACTTTAAACGTTTTTCCGCATGCATCTGAAATTGAAGAACTAAAAGAGCATGCACTTAAAACAATTGCTTTAAAGCCCGATGCTATCATAATTGCCGATCCTGGCATATTACAGTTTGTAAAAGAAAATTCGGATATTCCAATACACCTTTCGACCCAAGCCAACACAACCAACCAGCTTTCAGCAGACTTTTGGTTTAAGCAAGGTGCTGAAAGAATAGTTCTTGCAAGAGAGTTATCTTTAGATGACATAAAAATTATAAGCCAATCAGCCAATCAGCTAGTCAGTCAATCCTCACAATTGTCATTGCGAGCCATTGATGTGCTGTCAAGGCGCGGCAATCCATCAGTAGATTCCCGACTTCGCGGGAATGACAAAAATAAAGAAAAAAATAAGCTGATCAATGATGAACATCACAAAAAATCATTTACTCCTCGTCCCTCGACACTTCAGCTTGAAGCATTTGTTCATGGCGCAATGTGCATGGCTTATTCAGGCCGTTGTCAAATCTCAAATTATTTGACCGGTCGCGATCCCAACAAAGGCGAATGCATTCAAGCCTGTCGATTTAAATATAAGCTTTATGATCTTGAAGAGGATCTACGCAAGGGGGAGAAGTTCTCGATCTATGAAGACCAAAATGGCACTTATGTGCTCAATTCCAAAGATTTGTGCATGATTGATCATATTCCGGATTTAATCAACGCCGGCGTTCAGTCATTTAAAATAGAAGGTCGTCTTAAGAGTATTTATTATGTGGCTATCATAACTCGAGCTTATCGAAAAGCAATCGATCTTTATTTTGAAGATAGTAAAAAATACGACGTGAAAAAAAAGGAATTGTTTGAAGAAGTTAATAAGACTTCAAACAGGGGATTTACTACCGGTTTTTATTACAATAAGCCTGATCAGAATACAAACAACTATGAGACATCGAGAGCACAGGGTGATTGGGGATTTATTGGCGTAGTTAAGAAATACAACAAAGAAGCTAAAAGTCTTGTGATAGAGGCCAAAAATCAGCTCAAGTCTGGAAGCGATATCGAAATTATTACCGTGGATAATATATATAAGTGCAATTTAGGGCAAATAATGTATAACGGTGAGCCTGTTGATCAAGTACATGCCGGATATGTGTTTGAGCTTCCTTTTGATACAGAGCTACCGATCAATAGCTTCCTGCGGCTTAAATTAAAAAAAGACCCGAAGGTCTAAAGGTGGTGCCTGCCTAGAAATTCCAGGCAGGCAATTGTGGGCGAATACACTGAGGTATATTCTGTGCGGCTAAAGAGCCTTGATATCCCAGGAGGGTCAACTTCTTAAGATTTTGTGGCATCCATTGAAGGGTCTAATGACATACGGAGGGATATTGTTCAAGGCGAAGAACACTAGTATACAGCATCTTGATAAATCCTTCAACTGAAACTTCGGAAAGTCGATAATTGTAGCGAAGCTTTGCACTCTCATTGCGACTGTGCCATGCGTAGTTATAGCTAAGTAGTGGCCATTGGTGAGACTACCAATCCATTATAACGAGAGATTGCTTCGTGATACACTCGCAATGACGATGTGGTAAACAGGTTTTATCGAGCGGTATTGACTTTTGATGAGCAATATGCTATAATAAAGAGGTTGCTTTGGATTCGGATATTACTTTTTGAGAGTAAAAAGGTAGCTCCGAGCCTAAAAATAGGCCATATTTGCTAGGGATGCATCCTTAGCATCTTACTCAGGAGGAAAATGGTGAGAATTCCGGTGGGATTTATTCTTACGGCAGCAGTACTTGGTATCGTTTTTGGACTAGGTTTCAGTGCGCCTTCAAGGGAGGCAGCCCGGGAAAAGAACGACTATCAGCAATACTGTATCGCGCTTGAGGAAAGACTCTCCGAGTGCGAGTGGATTGGATACAAAGTGCCAGAGGGTGAAAGCTGGCACGGCGCCGCAATCAAGAGTGGCTTTTATCCCAAAATGTTGAGGTTAAACATCCGTCAGGATGATTTCCTTAACATAGTGGATAAGAACGTTCGAAATGACGGCGTAGATATTCGACAACCAAAACCAGGTCAAGTGATCTGGTTCCCAAAAGCGCCAAAAGATTTGGCGCAGTACTAGCCCAAAAGAGGCTAGGTGAAAGAGAGAAAAAGCATGAGGTGGGCGCTAGCGCTCACCTCAACACATTTTACATCAATTTATCTTTCGAATATCGGATGATAAACATGCTGTGAAAAGCAAGGGAGGTTACAGTCTTGGTAGTGAGAAAATGTATCATTGCAGACCCTGGCATTGTCAACTTTGGTAAAACGATGACATTCCGGGTCTACCTGATTCATGACACAACCGGCATCAAAGAGGAGTGGGGTCAGTGGTACTTTAAACGGCCCATTTGGCATGCAGAATCCGACGGGTTTCGGATCTTGCCGACCATTCCCAAAGCTATTAGCTCTGCAATTCAGATTTTTTGCTGCGAAAACGGATTCACGATGGCTATTTATGAGCCACTAAACGCAAGTGAAATCCGACTGGATTGCTTTCGCCCATATGCCGGATCTGGCAATCTGCGTGAGCTCGCAGGCCGACTTTGTTTACGTCTCAACCAGATAATCGATAGCTCCGAAGGAAGATAGAAAGAAAACTAGAGGAGGCGGCACTGACCGCCTCCCAACAACATTCTGTACAGCAATAGGTAGATATGATAATTTATCCTTGCTGCACAGAATACCGTGCAAGAACTCTCAATATTTCGAGAGGTGAGAAGTGAGTAAAAGTTGGAGGATACTGACCGCCGTATCTAACGGTTTCAGGTCGCGCGCAGAAAATGAAAATACTGCAATTCTCTTCTATAAACCTGCTTCTAATACAAGAAGGTTAACGATAGGAGAGAAGGGGTATTTGTCGTGTGGTAACTGGAGGTATTCTTTAAACGAGAAACCTTTTGGGTCAAACCCATCAGTTTCATTCAATTTACTTGAGGGGATCCGTATGCTGGTAGAGGCCAAGTCTCTGGTTTCTGCTG
>JBBQQK010000041.1:0-9306 GCA_038216025.1 Patescibacteria group bacterium | reverse complement strand
GGTGGAGCAGTCCGGTAGCTCGTCTGGCTCATAACCAGAAGGTCGTTGGTTCAAATCCAACCCCCGCTACCAAAAATCTTTGATTTTTGGAAATTCCAAGAAACAAGGAACATAACCAAATAAATTTCAAATTAACAAAATTTCAATTACCAAGATTTTTGGCTAGTGAATGTTTGGAAATTGATCATTGTTTGGAATTGTGTCTTGCATCTTGGATTTTTAATATCTGGCAGGGTAGCTCAGCTCCGACGCTGCGGTCGGAGTCCCGACAGAATCGTCGGGATTGGTTAGAAAACCAGATAGCAAGATAGGTATCATAATATTTTGGCAGGGTAGCTCAGTTGGTTAGAGCACAGGACTCATAAGCCTGGGGTCGTGGGTTCAAATCCCACTCCTGCTACCAAGAAATAATTTGTTTTGGCTTATTGCCATTGTTTATGCCTAGATTGGAGAAGTATAGTATTGACTATGACCATAAGCAATAAGTAATAGGCTTTTTTTATATGAAATTGTCTCAAAAATCTTTAGAGTATAAGGTTCTAGGCGCTATTAAGGACAATAGACTGCTCGAAAAGGGGGATAGAGTGATTGTCGCGGTAAGCGGTGGAGCAGATTCAATAAGTCTGCTGTTTTTGTTGTTGCAGCTGAAAAGCGAATTAGATTTAGGAATTTACGCTTGTCATTACAATCATCGGCTTAGGGGAGAGGAGAGCGACAGGGATGAGCAGTTCGTTGAAAAAAAATGTAGAGAATGGGGGATAGAGTGCATAATCGGCTCTGCTCCCGCTTCTAATTCGTTTAAAAATGAAGAAGAGGCAAGAATCGCCCGTTATCTGTTCTTTGAAAATATTCTTCAAGATAGAAGGGGAGCAAAATTAGCAATCGGCCACAATGCAAATGATTTAATCGAAACCTTCTTTTTGCAGCTTGTCCGCGGTTCTGGCTTGCGAGGATTACGCTCAATTCCCCTTATGAGAAAAAATTACCTCCGTCCCCTACTCTTCACCAGCAGAAAAGAGATAGAGCTATATTTAAAAGAGAAAAATGTAAATTTTATAGATGATCGTACTAATTTCCAATTGAAGTATACAAGGAATTTTATTAGACTTAAGGTTATTCCCCTACTTATGCAAGTGAATCCCAATTTGATCAGCACTATTAGCGATAGCATCGGAATGATCAGAGACGATTACGACTATATAGACGAGGAGGCCAATAAAATCTTCAATAAGATTGCTTCCCGACCCGATAAAGGGCATATTTTAATTGATAGAAAAGAGTGGATTGTTTACCATCCTGCAATAAGGAGAGCAATTTTAAGAATTGCTATTGAAAATATAGCCGATTTAGACGACATTAATATAAAACATATTAAAGAAGTTGAAAACATACTTATATGCGGAGTTGGGAAAAAACACAAAATACTCCCCCATTCGTTGCGATTTGAGCTTCGAGATGGTAAAATTATATTTATTAGATAAATTTAAATTAGGAAAAAAATGAAGCAAAATTCAAAATCGTTTATATACCCGGTTGTTATCATATTAATTCTGGTCTTCTCTTTCGCTTTCTTTTTCGGCAAAGACGAAACTGTCAAGCAGGTATCAATATCTGAAATTTCACAAAAAGTAGAGCGCGGTGAAGTTGAGAAGGTGACGGTTAAAGATAATCTGGTTACTGCAGATATCAAAGATAACGGTAAAATTGAAGCTTACAAGGAGCCCAATATTGGCTTGAAAGATTATGGTATCACTCCTGACAAGGTGAGTATCGATATACAAGACACATCCGGTACTGCCGCTGTATACTCTATTCTTTCAATTATATTACCCATTTTACTTATAGGCGGTTTTATCTTCTTTATGATGAGATCTGCTCAAGGGGCGAATTCAAAAGCTTTATCCTTTGGTAAATCTACCGCTAAGCTTTTTATGGGCAATACCAAGGTAACTTTCAAAGACGTAGCTGGATCAGTTGAATCTAAACAAGAATTGGTTGAGGTAGTCGACTTTCTAAAGAATCCAAAGAAATACAGAGATCTTGGAGCGGAAATTCCTCGTGGCATTCTTTTGGTGGGGCCTCCAGGAACGGGCAAAACATTACTTGCCAGAGCTGTGGCGGGTGAAGCTGAAGTCCCATTCTTTTCTATTTCCGCATCGGAATTTGTTGAAATGTTTGTCGGGGTTGGAGCTTCTCGCGTGCGTGATCTATTCACCAAAGCAAAGAGAAACGCTCCTGCAATTATCTTTATAGACGAGCTAGATGCTGTCGGCAGACAAAGAGGCGCCGGTTTGGGCGGATCCCACGATGAAAGAGAGCAGACCTTAAATCAAATTTTAGTTGAGATGGATGGTTTCGAGTCCAATGATAATGTTATCGTTCTTGCCGCTACAAATCGGCCGGATGTCCTTGATCCCGCCTTGCTAAGACCAGGCCGTTTTGATCGCCAGGTTGTAATCGATTTGCCGGACAGAAAAGAGCGCGAACAGATATTGAAGGTTCACACTAAAAACAAACCGATCAAGGAAGTGGATTTGGAGCGAATTGCTGCCACAACTTCAGGCTTTTCGGGAGCTGATTTGAGAAACTTGGCCAACGAAGCCGCTATCTTGGCGGCAAGGGAAGACAAGAAGGAAATCAATCAGAGAGATATGGACCATGCTATAGAAAAAGTGATGATGGGGCCTGAGCGAAAATCTAAAGTGCTTTCCGAACGGGAAAAGAAAATCACTGCTTACCACGAAGCTGGTCATGCTGTCGTTTCCCATCTTCTACCAAACGCTGATCCTGTGCATAAAATCTCTATCATTTCACGAGGAATGGCACTTGGTTACACTTGGAACATGCCTTCGGAAGAAAGAAAGCTTGAAACTAAGGCAAGATTTGAGGATAAAATCGCCTCTCTGCTTGGCGGACGTGTCGCGGAAGAAGAATTCTTTGGTCCGGAGAATATTACCACCGGTGCGCAAAGTGATTTAAAGAGAGCTACCCAGATAGCTCGCAAGATGATTACCGAATTTGGTATGAGTGAGCGCCTCGGGCCTCAAACTTACGGTCACAGAGAAGAAATGCCTTTCTTGGGTAAAGAATATACCGAACACAGAAATTATAGCGAAAAAATAGCCAATTTAATTGACGAAGAAGTTTCTTCACTTATTCAAAAAGGTCAACGGAAATCCAGAGAGATCATTCGATCTCATAAAGAAATCATGGAAAAGATATCGGATTCTCTGCTTAAGAATGAAACTATCGATGCAGACGACTTTCTAAAGCATTTTGCCAAGTAATTTTAGCGCTGATTGATTAGTGTTCTTGGAGGGCAAGTTTTTATCCATGAAAAAAATTCTACACATCTTCTCTAAACAGAATTCGGTTCGAGGGGCGAGTCTACTTTTGATAGCTACTCTTACCCTAAGTAATGTACTGGGATTGTTTCGTGACCGTTTTTTAACAAAAAACATTGCAACTTCTGAGCTGGATATTTATTATGCTGCCTTTAGAATTCCTGATTTGATCTTTAATATCCTTATATTGGGGGCGATTTCTTCTGCTTTTATTCCGATTTTCTCCGATTATATAGCAAATAAAAAAGAAAAAGATGGTTTTAAAATGACAAGTTCTCTCATGAATTTGTCTGCTATGATCATGATCATTTCTGCTATCTTATTGTTTGCACTAATGCCTTATCTTGTGCCTCTGGTTGTTCCAAAGTTCGATGGCGAAAGACTTGCTCAGACGATCAAGTTCTCACGTCTTCTCATGTTAACACCGATCTTTTTTTCTCTTTCATATATAGCTGGAGGAGTTTTAAACTCCTTCAAGCGTTTTTTGTCGTATTCCCTTGCGCCTCTTTTTTACAATGCCGCCATTATATTCGGGGCAGCAGTACTTGCTCCTCGTTACGGTTTAGTTGCGGTTATTTACTGCGTCATAGCCGGTGCCATATTGCATTTTTTGATACAGATCCCCACTCTCGTCGGCTTAGGATTTAAATATTCCTTTAGCTTTAACTATAAAGATAACTCTATTAAGAGAATTGTTCGTTTGATGATACCGCGCACTATTGGCATGGGAGTGAATCAATTTATGTTGATAGCATATACTAGTATTGCCTCCTCTCTTGCGGCAGGCTCCATTGCGGCATTTGAACTGTCAAACAACATACAGACAATGCCAATTGTTGTTTTTGGCACCTCTTTTGCCACGGCTGTTTTTCCTACTTTGACCGCCAAAATATCAGAAAATGACAAGGCCGGTTTTGCTTTTTACTTTGACCGAGCAATCCGTTCCCTGGCATTTTTGTTGATCCCCTCTACTGTTTTATTATTTCTCTTGAAAGCACAGGTTGTCAGATTGATTTTGGGCTCCGGCAAATTTTCATGGGATGATACCAGGATCACTAGCATGACGTTGGGATTTTTTGCCTTGTCACTATTAGCGCAAGGTTTAATAGGTCTTCTGGCTAGAGCTTTTTATGCCCTAAAAGACACCAGAACTCCCATGTGGACATCGATTGTGACGGCAGTTTTAAGCATTGTTATCGGATACCCCTTGGCAAAGTACGGTTTTTCGCTTTCTGTGCTTGGGAATGAGCTGGTAGCTGTTAAGGGTGTTCCAGGACTGGCACTTGCGTTTTCAATCGCAAGCTTTGTCAACGCCATTGCCCTATTTGTTATATTGGCCAAAAAGTATCCGGAAATTTGGAATAAAGAAATCTCTCGCTCGTTTGTTAAAATTACAATTATCTCCATCATCATGGGAATAGGCACATGGTTTAGCATGCATATTCTATCGTTCCTTGTTGATATGAATCGTTTTATGGGAATCCTTGAGCAGACAATTCTTACTCTAATAGTTTCTGGAATTATATACTTTGGATTGAGTTACGCCGCCAATCTCCCTGAGCTCAAGTGGTCATTAAGTAGAAAAATAAATGGCAAACACTAAATTTTTCCCAAATGAAATAAATAAAAACGTAGAGCATAAAAGTTCCTGCTCTGTTTTGGCTTTAGTTTTGGTGTTGGCATCTGTCTTGCTAACCATTGTGTTGGGTCTGTTATATTTAAAATTTCACAAAAGCTTTGTTGTCGACCTGGCTCCCAATATGGACAAGAACATGACCTTATTAGAGAAGCTTAATAAGCAAATAGATGACCAGTCAGGGGAGGAGTTGATCACTATTACTATAACTGAAAATGATATTAACAAGCTTCTAACATCTTACTCTGATTTTCCCCTTAAAGATCCTTCTGCAACTATCAAAGCAGGGGGACTGATTTTGAAAGGAAAAACCGGCTTCCTCAATATTGAGACTTTGATAATGCCAAAAGCCGAAAAAGGAAAATTGATATACGAAATCAAGGATATCAAAGCTGCCGGAGTGCCTGCCCCGCAAAAAGTGGCGGATCCGCTTAAAGGACAATTGTCCAACTTCATATCCTCCAGAATGCCAAATAATAAACAAGTTTACATTGAAAATGTAGTCACATCGGCTGGTGCAATCCAAGCCGTGGGTAAGAAGCGGTGAGTTATCAAGTTGAAAGAGATAAAGTTATAAAGTATTGTTTAGCTGTGTTGGACCACTACTTGTTAACCTTTAACTTAATAATTTTATAACTTATTTATGAAAGCCTTTATTTTCTCAGATCTACATTGCTCCATAAAACATCTCGTAAAAATGCATGAGCTAGTTTCGTCTGCTGAAGGAAAAGACATCAAGGCTCTACTTTTTGCAGGTGATGTGGTGAACATGGGGGAGCCTGTCTGGGTAGCCGAGGATTTTGTCAGGACTCTTCGAAAAATCGATCTTCCTTTCTTGTGGGTGCCGGGCAATAACGATTTTGGAAGAGCATATCACAAACTGAATGCAAATTATAAATCGTTGGAAGGCAAGGAGATAAACTTGCTTGGCAGAAAATTTACCGGGGTTGGTGGCTCCCCTGCTTCTTGGGCTGGCCAATACGAAGGCGAGTCAATGATTGATAAAAAAGCAATTGCGGGTAGTATATTCATTTCGCATGTGCCACCACCGGGAGCGCATAACTGGCAACATAAAGACATTCCCCTACCATATCCTGTCATCCTCGGGCAGGCTGAAAGCCATGACCCGGGGATCCAAGATAGTAAAAATCAGTTAGTGGATTCCCGCCTTCGCGGGAATGACACAAGGAAGGACTGGGTCGGAAATGAAAGCTTGGCGCCCAAAAGACGTTTTGCCGATGCGCCATTAATTCATATTTGCGGTCATATTCATCACCAGTGGGGCACAGCTTATCTCGGCCAGACTAAAATAATCAAGCTCTCCTCTCTGGAAACAGGTCATTATGCTATATTAGATTTAGAAGACTTAAGCGTAGAATTTAGGAGATTTTGATGGATAGTAGCCTTAGTTCAATCAAAAAGATTTCTCCGACCGCCAACAAAGCGGCGGGGTCGAAATGACAACCAATAATTTCCCAAACAATAAGGACGCTAATTATGAAATTTGGAGCACATGTTTCAGCCGCACAGCCATTCTCTGAGGCTGTCAATAGAGCAAAAGAACTGCAATGCGAGTGCATGCAGGTTTTTGTGAATGACCCACAAAGATGGAAACCAAAAGCAATTCCTGAAAATGAGCTCGAACTATTCAAGGTGAAGAATAAAGAAGCTAATATAGAGCCGGTTCTCATTCACTCTATTTATCTGGTCAATCTTGCCTCGTACAACACTTTCTATTATCAATCATCTATTGAGTCTCTTATTGACGATATGAAAAAAGGTCAGGCTATCGGAGCTTTCGGTGTCAATTTTCATGTCGGGGCCGCTATAAATATTTCCCTAGACGATGCTTATGAAAAAATAAAAGAAGCGATCAATCAAATACTAACTGCCGTTCCGGAAGGCCCTGATCTTGTTTTGGAAAACTCAGCCGGCGCAGGAAATGTGATCGGAGACACTTTTGAGGAACTGGCCAAAATTATTGAGATGGCTGATTCGCCCAGAGTTAAGGTCTGCCTCGATACTGCTCATGCGTTTGAGTCCGGCTATGATATTCGCACAGAAGAAGGCGTAGAAGATACTATTAAAAAATTTGACAGCATTATAGGAATAGACCGGTTAGTTGCATTGCACTTGAACGACTCGAAGACTGCATTGAACTCTCGCCATGATCGTCATGCTGATATTGGCGCTGGTGAAATTGGGCTTGATGCATTTAGAACTATAGTGAATCATCCCTTGCTAAAAGGGCTGCCCGGCATTTTAGAGACACCAAGCCTCAAAGGCAAAGGTGAGATAGATAACTTAAAAATCTTAAAAGAAATGAGAATATGAAAATAGGTTTAGCCTTAAGCGGCGGCGGAGCGATGGGAGCTGCTCACATTGGCGTATTAGAACTGCTCGATCAGCAAAAAATAAAAGTCGATTATATAAGTGGTACCTCTGCAGGTGCAATTGTCGGACTTTTGTATTGTGACGGTGGAATAGAGCTAATCAATATATTTCTCAATGAGCTCGAGGATCAGGGATTGCTAAGCAGGGCAACATTGCTTATCCGGCGGAATGAAACCATCTTTTCCAAAATCAAAACTGTTTTAAGGGGTGTTATCACTGCTAAAGACTTCGCCGACTTAAAAATCAATTTTTGCTGCGTTGCGACCGATTTGGTTACTGGTGAGCCGGTTGTTTTGGATAGCGGGGATCCGGTTGCAGCAGTAATGGCGTCTGCGGCTTACCCTGGTGTTTTCCCCAGTCAGAAAATAAAGGGAAAAGTATATATTGACGGAGGTTTAACCAAAAACTTACCGGCCGGAATACTCAAAGAGCACGGGGCTGATTTCATTATTGGTTCTTCACTTTACTCCATACCAAAAATAAAGGATGTCGATCTTCTGCTCGAAAAGGATAAGGTTGATATTGGTCTTTTAAAAAACGCTATTCGCTCTTTGGATATTATGTCTCAAGAATTAGCGCGCTATGAAATGGCTAATTGCGATTTTTGTTTTACGTCTCCTGTCGATGAGCACAATTGGTATGATGTCCATAAAGTACTCGAGATAAAAGAACTTGGACAAAAATATGCTCTTGGAAAATCTCAGGAGCTTATACAATCTTTACATGGAAGCAACTTAAAGAAGAGAAAAGGTTTTTGGGATATCATGCTTAGGCGCTGAGTATAGAGGTCTAGGACTAGCAATAAACATTAAATATTGAAATTTTGCACTCAAAAAGGTTGACAAAAAGGCCTTTTTTTGTTATAAATCGATCATCTGGCAATACAAGATAAGGTGGGTAATACAGAAATGGTAGTAACAAAAGCAAATGTAGGGATGTTAGAAATTGAGGTGTCTGCAGGGAGAGATGTAGATCAGGATGCTTCCTTGTTCAAGAAGATCGGTGAAATCGCTGGCGGGATTCTGGAAAGCATTGGGATCAACGACCCTCAGCAATGGAAGCTTCAGATTATCGCACATGTCACCAAGCCTCGGACCACAAAATATTCGGTGGTAAGGGTGCAAGATAAGCTCAATGCGATAATTATCGAAATTCAGCCCAATGGCAACAAGTCCCGGCGTCTATGTTGGCTGATTTCATCTGGGCCACAGAGGTCTGCAATCCTCACGGCTCTACGTGCTAAGAAGGACGAGAACAAGAAAGTCGGTGATCTGTCCAATAAGGGAGAAGATCCCGTTGTTCGGTCTAGTGGCCTATCTGTAGACAAGGTCCTCGATGGGCGCATTGCATATATTACGGCAGACGGCAAGAGTGTGCTGGAGACTCTACAATCGGATAAAGGAGCTCTTGAGACGGCTCTTGAGTGGCTCCACGAATCATGCACTGGCCATGATCGGAGGCATTATGCCAATGAACTGCATGGACTTTTCGATCGGATTAGTGTACCTATCAATCAGGTTGAGAAAGCTGTTTCTTGGCTGATCGATGAGTGTTACATTGTAGAAGATCACAACGCATTGAGGCTTGGAAATTCGGGCCTCGAGTTCCTTCAACAGCAGGGAGTTTCTCTCCTGGACAAGGAGAAGATGGATAGCTTTATAGCGGCGCTTCGTGCCAAACAGCAAGGTCTCGAAGAGGCGCGGGATATCCTCCGGAACTACGATGACAACATGAACATGCTTGTTGAAGAGATGGATCGACTAAGGGAGGAGCTTGAACGCAATCATGTTGCAAGAGAGGGCCTTAGGGCTTCCAAGTTTCAGGCTGAACAGAGAGTTCTTGACCCGGATACATTGGAGGCTGAGCGCTGTCTCTACGGTCTTGCGAACACTCTGGGCAGCTAGCCCAGAGAGCATATGGCTCGTCCCCATT
>JBBQQK010000040.1:0-9422 GCA_038216025.1 Patescibacteria group bacterium | reverse complement strand
CAATTGAGGTCAAACAAAAATTGGAGAAAATATATGTAACATTAAATCCGGCAAAACTAAAAAGAGTAATGGATTTAAAGCTTAAAAAGTTAGTTAAAGTTTACAGTGCAAAACAGAATCATATGGACGAAAACAAGCAATTAGAGCAACCCATCAAAGTGACATTTTTAGATTGCAGAACAACCCCCGTAGGGTTACCTGTTTTAACTGCTTGACACGACTACCCAGTAAAGTTACCTGTTTTAATTGCTTGACTCGCCTACCAAAAGATCATTTGGTAGTTTTGCTATTTTTCTTTTCTTATAAAGTTCTATGATATTAAGCGAGGGGCAAATATAAATAAACGAAAATAGCATGGAGCTATCCCGGAAAAACTTAATCGGTCTAAATCACATCAATTTTCTAACTGATGATTTTGGTATATGGCAGCACACAAAGGGCAATGAAATAGATGTTTCGATGGGTTATTCCCTCGATGATTCTGCAAGAGCCTTCATCGCGGCTCTTTATTTGGAGTTAAAAGAAAATGCCAAGGTTTATCTCGATTATATAAGTCGTTCTGTCGAGAACGACGCCAATTTTTTTACCCCCGACCGAAAACCTATTGATTTTTCAATTTCTAACGATGCTTTGGGTCAAGTCTACTGGGGTTTGAATTTAAGCCTGAAAAAAGGATGGTTCACTGAAGAGTCAGAGAGATTATTGAAAAAAATTACTGAGCCGATCAGAAAAATAGAGAATATCAGAGGAAAATCATACTCATTGCTCGGTGAAGGGGCCTTTGATTCGCGGTTGAATAGAGAAATTGCCTTAGAACTCAAGGATAACTATAAGGCGAAAACATCAAAGGAATGGCCTTGGATAGAAGAAGGTCTGACTTATGGCAATGCAATAATTCCTTATAGTTTCTTAGTGGCTGCAGGAATTTTAAATGATGTTGAATTGAAAAATTACGGATTAGAAATGTTGCGGTTCCTAAATAATGAAACAAAAATTGGTGAGATCCCGATTACAATAGGTAATAACGGCTGGTATGTTAAAAATTCAGAAAAGAATATTTACGACCAGCAACCAATCGATCCGGCATATCAAGTAATGGCCAACATAGAAGCTTATATGGCTACAAATGAAGAAGAATTCTTGAACGAAGCAAAGAAATATTACTCATGGTTTTGGGGAAACAATATATTGGGTAAGCCATTAGTCGATGCCAGCGATGACAGCGTGAGGGATGGCATGGGCAGGTTGGATGTAGATAAGAATAAAGGCTCTGAAAATATCGTATGCTATCTAATTGCACAGCATAAAATAATGCCATACTTAAATAAGTAAATAAAGTTATTGTAGCCGCACAAGGATTGATTATTAATTTCAGTGACATTTTCAAATTGCTTAAGACGTACGTTTGTTTTTTCAAAGAATAGCAGTTAAGATACGGTTAGCATTAAAAAAGTATAGATTTTGAAACTATCAAGAAATTTCGGCAAATATTTAAAGTTATCGTTTGTCGGTGTTTTTTTGGCTGCCTTCCTATTCTTCTTTTTGACTAGGAATACAGGAAAAGCGGCCTTGGAAAAGGCTAAGACGCAAAATATCAAGCAAAATGAAGTTGAGAACGAAAAGTTAATCCAGGATTCTGCAGGCAAGTTAATTGAAGAGCCGGTCCAAGAAAATCAGAATACTAATAATAACAACATCTCTTCCAATTCAAAAAAGTCACAGAGCAAAGAAGAGCTGCTAACAAAGGAAGATCTTGACGGTTACTGCGCATTAGATCAAAATAAAAGGTTACTACTTTTGTTCTTTTCGGTCAAGGAGACTGGATAACTGATATTTGAAGACTAAAAGTTATGTTGGTATAATTCAATATGATTTAAATATTACAAGGGAGAACTCACATGAAAGAAAAAGTACAAACAAGCGCACCGTCGGGTGCTATTTATGGCCTCGGTTTTATTGGTGCTGCTGTTTATTTTATTGGTAACGCGACAACTTTTGGCGCTGGAGTATTGGGCTTTTTGAAAGCTATGGTCTGGCCGGCGATTCTTATTTATCAAGCTTTTGAATTTCTAGCAAATAAACTACCTTATTGTATCTATAAAAAGAACGACGACCGGTTTGGCCGTTCTTCTGTGTTGTTAATCAGTCTTTAAATTTTATATTACTTTTTGAATTAAAATTGTACAGGGGTATAATCAATTAGTAATAAAATAGTAGCAGGAGATTCAATGAAGAAAGAGGAAATTAAAGAAATTGTGAAATCGCATTATTCGAATGTTGCCAAAGCAGGTTCTTGTTGCAGTTGTGGCTGTAAAGACAAGACAAGCGATGAGATAGCAAAAAGTATCGGTTACTCTGACGAAGATGTTTCTTCTTTAGCTGACGCCAATTTGGGTTTAGGGTGCGGCAATCCAACAGCAATGGCAAAAATCAAAGAAGGCAGCATTGTTCTGGATTTGGGATCGGGGGCAGGATTTGATTGTTTTATTGCGGCAAGGCAAGTAGGCAAAGCAGGTAAAGTGATTGGAGTCGATTTTTCAGAAGACATGCTAACTAAAGCCAGAGAAAATGCGGCAAAATTAAAATATAAAAATGTTGAATTCAGATATGGCGATATTGAAGCGCTGCCGATCGAAGATAACAGTATCGACATTGTAATCAGTAATTGTGTGATAAACCTTGCTCCAGATAAATCGAGAGTTTTTAATGAGGCCTACAGAGTTTTGAGAAAGGGCGGTAAAGCTTTTGTCTCCGATATAGTGCTCCTTGGCGAACTGACAAGCGAACAAAAGAATGATGAAGAGTTGCTTTCTGGATGCGTCGGCGGCGCTTTATTGAAAGATGACTATATTAAGATTGCTCTAGACGCAGGTTTTAAAATTAACGTTCTCTCCGAAGACAAAGAAATCAGCAAGCGTCAATATCAAGGCATTGCTTTAGAAAGCCTTAAAATAGAAGCAATTAAATTGTAGATAGATAAAGAGAAGGCATGCAACTGATTGCTGCATGCCTAGAAAACAGGTCCATCATTCGGGCAAATTAGGTAGGATAGTGAAGACAGTCAACACTACAATCCCAAAGATAATTATTACTTTAGAATCTCCATGGAGAGTGCCGGTAATACCGATAGTAAGCGGAATTTGTCGGTCCTTTTTCAAGAGGCCAACAATGCCAAAGCAGATGCATAGTGATCAAAATCCTAGTATGATCCAGAATAACATTTATTTCTACCTCTCTATTGCCGCTAAGTTTTCGCTAGAAAAGCTAGCTATTAACAATTATATTATTTTGCTTATATAATCCATGGTTAAATCAACAAAGAATAAAAAAGTACTTTTGTTGTTGATGGGTTATGCCTTGATATTATTTTGAGTCTAATCTGAATGATAATTATGAATTCGTCCTTTGAATGTTATGAGCGATAGATCTATTATTCAATCATGATAAGAATTGGATATGTTGGAGTAAATACTTTATTGCCGTCAGCAAGCAAAACTTTTCGGATTAGAAATTACACGGAAGAAAATATGCTGCAGGTAGCAGGAGATAATTTGGTTGCTTTAGAGCAGATTTTGAAGTGGAACCTAGAGCACGAGATAACGCTATTTAGAATTACTTCGCATTTAATACCATATGGTTCCAGTCCTATAAATTCAGGCAGTTGGAAAAATGTTTTCAAACCGGATTTTAACCGAATTGGTAATTTCATAAAAAATCATAATATGCGTGTATCGATGCACCCGGGTCAGTATTCGGTATTAAATACGCCAAACGAAAATTTTTTTCGGAATGCAGCTAATGATTTGGAATATCATAATACGATTCTCGATTTGATGGAATTGGATTCTTCACATAAAATCATACTTCACGGTGGTGGTGGGTATGGAGATCGAAAACACTCAATAAATATGATTAAGACTAGATTTAGTAGTTTGTCCGAAGGCATGAAAAGCAGAATATGTTTGGAAAATGATGATCGAATTTTCAGTGCGGAAGAGATATATGAGATATCAAGCGAACTGGGTATACCAGCAATATTTGACATACTGCATCATGATTCAAACCTAAGCTTTGATGGCAAAAGTGTAAATGAAATAATACGGTTATATGGGGAGACATGGAAAGGCATTCGACAGAAAATTCATTATTCAAATCAGGATTCTAAAAAAAGAAAAGGAGCTCACTCTGAAAGTGTTGATTTGGAACTATTCGGTCAATTCTATGAAAAGATCAAGGAGCTTGATCTGGATATTATGCTTGAGGTGAAGGATAAACAAGAATCTTTGCTGAAAATCAGATCAATTTTTCCTGAAGTAAAATAGTGATTGAGCATTTATATATAGAGAGTAATATTTTTTTCTGCTATACTTACAAAGTAATTAATGAAAATATTGCTATGAAAAAGACAGTTATTGTTTATCAAACTTTGTTAGGATCTACGAAAAAATATGCCAATTGGCTGCATCACGAAACTGGGGCTGGCATGTTCACAACGAAACAGATTGGCGGGAGCGCTCTTTCTGATTATGATCAAATCGTAGTCATGTCGGGAACATACGCAGCCCAGATGCCACTCATCAAATTTCTAGTCAAAAATTGGTCATACATAAAGAATAAAAAGGTGGTTATTGTAGGCGTAGGAGCAGCACCTTCTGATGATGAGCAAAGCAGAAAATCCTATGAACTAATACCCGAAGATATCAGATCTAAGATAATCTACTTCAAATTACCAGGACGGCTTTTTGCAATC
This sequence comes from Patescibacteria group bacterium, assembly GCA_038216025.1. Classification (GTDB taxonomy): domain Bacteria; phylum Patescibacteriota; class UBA1384; order XYA2-FULL-43-10; family 1-14-0-10-43-13; genus JBBQQK01. The sequence continues at coordinate 4,672 of JBBQQK010000040.1, read as the reverse complement.
AACCGAAAACTGATCAAGATCGAAAATCTTGATCCAATAATTAAAGAACTTTCATAATTTTAAAAGAATATGAATACACCACCAAAACTTATATTGATGATTGGAGCTATATTCGGCGGTTACATCGGAGGATATATACCTAGTCTATGGGGAGTAGATAATTTCTCTGGGATTGGCATTCTGTTCTCAGGACTTGGGTCAATAGCCGGAATCGTAGGGATCTATAAACTCTATACCGAATACATATAAGTTAAGTATTAATTTTAGATATGTATGAAAAAAGATTACAAAAAAGAGATAAAAATATTTTTTGGTCCTTCGGCAAAGGAAATTACATACATTTTTCGGAAGAGGGTCCAAATATTAAAAGATTCATGATCATGTTGAAAGTAACGGGTTTAAATTAAGTGGTAAGCATCACGAGATATATCTTTCCGACTTTCGGAAGATTGATCCCTTGAAAATTGAAAATTATTTTAAGACAGCCTTACCTTTGATATTCTCGCTCAATTAGAATTACATCATTGAGGCAAATTGCACTTTTTTTATCAGTTGTTTATCAGATTCCTTGTGATATAATTAACATTATCAGCTACTGTTTAAATGGTAATAAGTTAATATATAAATAGAATGAGAATACTAGTCATAGAAGACGATCATAAGATTGCAAATGCAATCAAAAAAGGTCTCGAGCAAGAGTCTTTTGCTGTTGATATATCGTACGATGGACGCGATGGTTTGGGTAATGCCTTAACGTTTCAGTATGACTTGATCATACTTGATAGAATGTTACCTGAAATAGATGGGATTAAGATTTGTAGCGCTCTACGCAAGAAGAAGATTGAAACCCCAATTCTCATATTGACGGCAAAAGATAAAATTGAAGATAAAGTCGAAGGGCTGAATGCTGGTGCGGATGACTACTTAACGAAACCGTTTGCGTTTATTGAATTATTGGCTCGTATTCGTGCTTTGATGCGCCGTCCTCAAAAGATAAATGAGAATGAATTTAAGGCTGCCGATTTGGTTTTGGATACAGTAACGTTTGAAGTTAAGCGGTCGGGCCAGAATATAAGCCTTTCAAGCAAAGAATTCGCCTTGCTTGAATATTTTATGAGAAATTCCGGAAGAATACTAACTAAAGATAATATAATATCTCATGTGTGGGATTATGACGCAGACATTTTGCCTAATACCGTTGAAGTATACGTGGGTTATTTAAGGAATAAGATAGACAAACCATTCCCTAAAAGCACTAAATTAATAAAAACCATCAGAGGATTTGGATATAAATTGATTCAAATCTGATTGATATTATAATGAATTTATTTAAATCAAAATTTGATACGGCCTACTTAAAACTTACTGCTTTTTATGTCGCTATTATTATGTTTATAAGTGTAAGTTTTAGTATTTCTATATATAAAATATCATCTACAGAATTGGGAAGGGGACTCGGCAAGCAGGCTAGCGCACTCCGGGATGTTTCAGTAAAGGATTTGAATAGTGGTAAAGTTCTTAATATCGAAGATCTGAGATCTCAGCAATTAATTGAAAGCAATTCAAGACTGACGCTAAATCTGATTTATTTTAATTTACTAATACTTCTCCTCTCTACAATAGGCAGTTATTTTTTTGCTAGAAAGACAATGGAACCCATAGAAGAGGCAGTTGAAGCTCAAAACAGATTTACAGCTGATGCTTCTCATGAATTGCGTACACCTTTAACGGCCATGAGATCAGAAATTGAAGTCAGCCTCAGAGATAAAAATCTCAATATTAATAACGCCAAGAAACTATTTTTAAGTAATTTGGAAGAAATTGAAAAACTCGAAGTGCTATCGAATGCACTTTTAAAGCTTGCTAAGCATGAACATGATGAGGGGAAGGAATTTTCTGAGGTTTCATTAGGAGAGATAATAACACAGGCTTACGAAAGAGTTGAAAGCTTGGCGGACGAAAAACTCATTAAATTTAAAAATGATTTCATTGATTTAAGTATTCAAGGAGAAGAGCAAAGTCTTATTGAATTATTTGTTATACTTATGGAAAATTCTATCAAATACAGTCCTAAAGAATCTACAATATCAATACAAATTTATAAAGAAAAAGAATCGGCTATTGTAAAAATTAAAGATCATGGCATAGGTATAAAAGCATCTGATTTGCCATATATCTTTAAAAGATTTTATAGGGCTGATACCTCTAGATGCAAAGAAAAATGTGATGGCTATGGTCTTGGCTTATCTATTGCCAAGCAAATTGTAGATCTGCATCAAGGCGAAATATCCGTTTCAAGTAAGCCAGGCAAGGGAAGTGAGTTTATAGTTAAACTGTCTGCTTGAAAGTGCTCAAAAATATATCATTCAGGCATCTTGATGCTAGGAGCATCAGAAGTTGGTGAAAATTCGATAGAGTATTGTTTGGAATCGTCTTCGCCCATTTTTAAAGACGCCTTTTTTATTTGAAAATTTTCTTTGTTAACTGTGAGTGTGCCTGTAATTCTCATCTGTTCCAAGGTTTCTTGGGGGATTTCCTTTGTTATTTCTTGGTTGGGCTTTTCGAAAATAACACGGTAATTTAGGTATTTGATATTACTTTCCGTGTTGTCTTCCAATCTTTCTTGTAGCTGAAACCAGTTTGGATGAGTAATAATATTAAGTTCGATATATGAGACTGATTGTTTCTCCCACGTGTCTTTGTCTTTTATGTAAATGTCTTCATTTGCTTTTATCACATCTCTAGACCATGCAGAAGAGTTAATTTCTGCTCCGTAAATAACCTTACCTGAAAATCGGTCTGGATTAGAAAAAATTCCTTCTGCCTTGACTTGGTCTGATTGTACTGACGCCTGAAAATTCTTTTGTTGCTCTGTGGCACTGTAGATTTTGTCTTGAATCGTCGGCAAATTCGAATATTTTTTTTGGTCGTTTTTCTTTAAAATATAGATAACGCCGCAGACTACTAGTGATGATATAACTATGATCATTAGACTACTAAGCGCAATACGAATTTTTTTATTTTGTATAAATATGTTCATTTTTTCCTTAAGGCTAATTGTAATTACAAATTCTATTGTCTGGTACTTCTGTAATCTGGTCAGAGAGATATGTGTGCCTGGTAAAATTAGACTCAATCGTATTGGTGACTCCTGCGTAAGTGTATGTGTACTTCTGCCTGAAGCATTTACCGCCTTCGAAGTAATATGGTATCGTATTAAAAATATACTTGGGGATGGACGAGGAATTCGGCAAAATAGTTAGTTCTTTGGCGCATGTCGATGTTCCAGCACTAGCGGGAATCACTTGGGTAGTAACTTGAGAAACCACTTGCCCAGAATATTGTGAATTAACAATATGATGGGAAGCCAATAATCCGCTTAATCCGCTTTCGTTATCAGGAGAAGAGCAGGTGCCTCCAGCAGTGTTATATGGATATGGGACATTAAGATTGCTTTCGCAATTACTGCATGGATAATATCTGCCTGTGTCTGGATGGGTGAAAGTTTGATTTGCTTGATACTTGTTATAAAAATTCATGTAAACACTTTCGATCGGTGCAAAATAACTACTCGCCGGTAAATTAAAGGTAACATTGCCTCCCTCGGTGACATTGGAGTTTGTCTGAAGGGGTAATTTAATGCCGCTATATGTACCGGTCCTAGTCATGTTGGCACTGAGCGGACTGCCGAGCGGGCCTATGTTGTTACTAGTTTCTCTTACTTTCACGGAGAGCAATTTTACTGTAGACCAGGCACCGATGAGATTCGGTGAATCAATTATGAAATTAGAGGCATTGCTAGTGAGACTCACGGTCAGATTATGACTTAAGGAATCGACTTTTGAGGCTTAATATCAAAATCGGGGTGCTAATTCCCTAAAATATGTTCGATAATCTTTTCTCTTAACTGCTTAGTTATGCCTCTGTGAATATTCGTCTTTTCTTTTAAGAAACTGAAACTTCCGTCTAAAGAGTTAGTCGTTTTCTGGATTTTTAAATCGGGATATTTAAGATACGTAAACAGGAAAGGCAAGTTGGTTTTGAGACTTCTCCTGGCTGATCGGACTCTCTTGTGGGTATAGCTCCATCTTCTTGTGATCGGGTCTGTCGTTCTTTCTTTTAAGAAATAATCCCATTTATCACACCAAGCCAAGAACTCTGATGTGAATTTCTCTTCAGTGGCATAAGTTAGAGTATCGACAATAGCCTTTAATTCAATGCTAGCTGGTAGTTTTGGATTGGCTGTTATATATCTTCTTACAATTTGCTTTTGATGAAAATGGCACATCTGGGTTGGGATATCATTGAATAGATTTCTCACTCCAGGCCTACCATCTAAAGTAATGGCGCTGATTTTAAAGCCGAGTTTTTCGACATAAAATCTGCCTTTTTGATATTCAAAGATTGACTCATAACTAATCGAAGCAAAGTAAATATTTTTCTTTAGCTCAGGTACTCGATAGATTAGAAAACCGTATGCTCTTTCAAAGAAGGTGGCATCGGCAACCATTGCATAGCCGCCTGGCTCAACCTCTTTTTCTAATGCTTTAGCGGCATTAATTTTTGATCTAATCCAATTGATACTTTTGCCATATTCCTCCGATAAGTCTTTTAGGGTTGATCTTTTGTTAACATACTTTTCGAAGATGACTTGATTTAGTTTTTCGGGACG
>JBBQQK010000039.1:0-9495 GCA_038216025.1 Patescibacteria group bacterium | reverse complement strand
GGTTAATTCTAGGCTTCTTGCTTGGTTACCCTGTAGCGATATTTGGGATATTCTTTTCATTCTTTATTGGGGCTGTCGTGGGCTTGATCTACATTAAGATTCGTCAAAAGACAATGAAAGATACACTTCCTTTCGCACCCTTTCTGATTTTCAGCGCATTTTTTTCTATTTTATATGGAGCGAATTTAGTGCAATGGTATCTCGGATCATTTATGTTTGGAGGGTTGTGAAAATAATTAAAAAATCGAACGGTTTTACTTTGATCGAGCTATTGGTGGTCATGGGCATCATAGCGATGCTTTCATTGGTGCTAGTTGTGAATTTAGAAAAAGCCAAAGTAAAATCGAGGGATGCTCAGAGGAAGTCTGATTTAACCAAAATAGCTCAAGCACTTGATACATACAAAATTGATTATAAAGCATACCCTGCAGGCAATGGCGCCAACTTTGATGCTGTTACTAGCACGAGTTTAAGCGCTCTTATTACTGCCAATAATGCATATTTATCTGTGATACCGGTTGATCCGATGAACAGCAACAATACTACGTTTAAGTATTCCTATAGGTCCGATGGGTCGCAGTTTAAGATTAAATCTGTTTCAGAAGGTATAACTGCTAGCGACATTACTGATGTTGCCAGTCTAAATTGCGGGGCAACCTGTTGTAACACCGTTGATGTGTTGAAACAAAAGGCGGGGGATTATTGTAACCCTGTTGCTGGATCATATAATCAATTTCAAATTTCTAGCAATAATACATCTTTGGGTTGGTGATGAAAAAGCTTGCTTTTACAATAATTGAGTTATTAGTTGTCATGGGTATTATAGCCCTTATGGTTTTGTTTACGGCGCCCTCGATGTCGGGATACGCTAAAAAAAATGATTACTTAAATAAAATTGATGAGCTAAAGTCCATTGTTGATCAAGCAAGAGTAAGCGCGAAAAATTCTGAAAAAGATAAAGATAGATACGAGGTGATAGTTGACGCGTCAACTAAAAAGGCGGTTCTTTATAAAACAACTTTAGATAGCTTGCAATCACCTGATCCCGAAAAAGAAGAAGTTCGGTCGGTACAATTTTCTTCAAAGACATCTTTAGCAGTATCTGGCAGTAAAACAATATTTGCTTGTGACGCTCCGGGAGAAGCTTGCTGCCTCTATGCCGCCGCAAGGGAAAGTGTAAAATGCGGTAATAATCCTATTGAGGGTGATAAGGCTAACATCCCGTGGATAGGTATTTCAAGCACTGATTTTCCGGCTATTACTAGAACATTAAATTTTCAAAACTACATACCATATGTTCAATAAAAGAAAAAAAGGTTTTGGTCTTCTTGAAGTATTGGTTTCTTCTACAATTATTATTATTGTCATAGGAACAGTTGTTTCTATTGGAAGTGCTTCTATGAAAAATAACGAGTATCTTCAGCAGAGAGCCCAGGCAATTTATATTGCACAACTTGGAATAGAAAGAGTTCGGTTTATGAGAGATTCAAACTGGATAGACGGAAGGTCTGATACGAACTGGAAAACACTAATATGCGACGGCGTCTCCGGTTATTCTGCTTTGCCTGCGTCCACAGGTGGTAATTATCAAATTAATACTAATTCCGATGATGGTGGTAGATTTTGCCTGTCTGGCTATAACGCAACTTCGCCAAGCCCATCAGTCTTTGATGTGCAGGATACCGGATATTTATTAGATATAGTATACAAGCCCGTCACTGATTCGCAATCAATAGTTCCTTCCGGCTCATTAGTCCAAGGCAGTATTACCGAAAACGCGGCTTATTTCACTGCTAGGGTTCGGTTTACCGATATCTATGGAAAAACTCATTCTTGGGAAAGTGAATCTGATTTAGGTTCAATAGATGTGACGGAGTTGTTGACAAATTGGCGCCCTAATTATTAAAAAGGATTTATGAAAAAAGGTTTTACATTGTTAGAGATTCTAATAGCCTCAACAATTTTTGCAATGGTTATGTTATTTGCGGTAGGCGCTTTTGGTATGGGTTCAAACTACAGCGGCAAAATGAAAGAGATGAGGAAGGTTAACGAGGGTAGTAGGAGGTTGGCCGATATGATAACATCGGATATACGAAGCGCGAATGCGCCCGGAGAAATTACTTATGCTGGGGCCGACCCAATGAATCCTGTGGTTTTGTCGTTTAAAAACGGTATCGCTTTGGCTATTTGCAACCAAAATAAATGCGATCCTGATCAAAATGTATCGCCAACTAACACTAATATTGTTTCATCTAGCAACAACCTGTCGAATGCCATAATTATATTTAACAAAGATAGGGTTAAAGTGTATTGTGCTCACAAATCCACAAGTAGCAATAGATTTAAACTTTACTACAAAGAGTTATCTGCTGGACCGATAGATCTAACAGACCCTTCAACTATTTTTCCTGACAACAACGTCATCAACAAATCAATATCTGATAATGACACTGAGATAAAATTATTTTTCAATGGTTTTGCTCCTGATGATATACACGCGAACCTTCAACCATATATTAATTTTTTCATAGAAATAAGAACCGCAAGCGACAGTTTATTATTTGATCAAATGCCTGTTTACAAACGGCACTCAACCGAAATTAAATCAACCGTTACCTCAAGAAGTTTCAATCAATAATATGTCAATAAAAATATTCATCAATACGGACGGGGGATCGAGGGGAAATCCTGGGCCTGCCGCTATCGGCGTTGCTTTTAGTGATGACAGCGGTAATACTATTTATTCGCACAAAGAGTGTATCGGAGTGGCGACTAATAATGAAGCGGAATATAGCGCAATACAAAGGGCCCTGGAAATACTTGTTAAAAGTAAATGGTTTAAAAAAAACAACAATGAAGGGGCTGAAGTTGTGTGCAGGCTAGATAGCCAGTTGGTTGTAGAACAGCTAAACGGCAGATATAAAGTGAAACAAGAGCATATAAAGGTTTTTGTTGACAGGATACAGGAGATAATTGCGGATTGTAGGCTGAACTTATTTTTTATTTATGTACCAAGAGAAGAAAATAAAGCGGCAGATAAATTGGTGAACGAAGCGCTGGATGGGAAGTAGGTCTAAGAAAATTTGGTTAATTAATTCAGTTAATCCAGCATGAAAAGATCTCTCGACTGGCTTTGGCCGCTCGAGATGGCAGTAAAGAGAAGGTTCTTCTCGAGATGACAAATCAAAAAATGAAAATAAATGTAAAAGTTATCCCCAGTGCAAAGATAAATCAGATTCAAGAAGGAATCGACGGCAGTCTTCGAGTGCACTTAATAGCCAAACCGGTCGACGGTGAGGCCAACAAAAAATTGGTAAAAGTTTTGGAAAAACATTATAATAAAAAATGTACAATAGTTTTCGGTATTACTTCGAAAAATAAAATCGTAGAGATCGAGGATTGATTGGTTTCCTTTTTAATTTTATCAATATTTGGAGGGCCGCGTACTATAAATACGCGGAAAAGTATGAAAAAACGAGCATTTACTTTAATAGAACTCTTGGTCGTGATCGCCATCATCGCCATTTTGGCAACTGTGGTTATTTTATCGGTGTCAAAAGCGAGGGTGAATTCCCAGAACGCTAAGGTGAAAAACGATTTATCTGGATTGCTTAGGGCTGTAAACATGTCAGTAGCCGAAGGCTTTTCGATCAAAGCGGCCTACTGTTTTGGTAGCTCATTTAATGGTCCTGACACAGAGCATTGTAGTGAGAATTTAGTTGATGGGGACGCAGCTCAGTTCAAGGATAGTTCCGGGAAGTCATTTATTTCCAAAGCACCAGTACACCCTCTAAACAAGAATTGCGATATTCCTGAATCGTATAGCTATATAGCTGGGGATACCTGTTATTACCAATTTGAATTTGTAAATTTACCCAATTCGGAAAACAGCATTGCCTTTAAAAGTCCGTTAGTGCCGGTGGTCGATCATTATGAAACTTATGTGTGCAAATACTCAACGAATCCAATGACAAATGTTTGCGAATAGAAATCACTCTAATAACATTGAATATTCTAATAAAATAAAGTATTATATGAATGCGTTTGAGCCGTGATCAGCGGCGAAGATTACTTTGGGATCCTGAATGAATTACTATAATTAATAATTTAAAGCAACTTCAGGAGGACATGTATTGCGCTGAGAGAAGAAAGTTATTTGGGCTTCACCACCCCTTGCCCCTCCTCTAAGCGTAAGCGGAGGGGAGATGATAAATAGACCTCTCCGGAAGGTGACTGTAATCACCAAAAAATTAAGTACCCTTTGGGCTGGTACCTCACTTTAAGTTTAAAGTTGCAAAGTTGTGATTTGACGCTGATGAAGTGGCCTCGAAAAGGTGCTTTTTTGTTATAATAAAGAGGTAAAATCTGTTGATGAATAAATATTCGACAAGAATTAACTAATTAAAGGTCCCTCGGTTTCCGCCTATGGGGTCACCTACGGAAGTCTCCATTTTCACTCGGGATGACAAACGAGACTTCAGAAAGAATAATATGTCATTTAAAAAAATTGATTCAAAACTTAATCTACCGCTTGAGGAAGAAAAGGTTTTAGAAAGCTGGAAAGTAAACAATACTTTCAATAAGTCTTTGGAAAAAGAAAGTCCCAAAGGTAATTTTGTCTTTTTTGAAGGCCCTCCAACTGCGAACGGCCAACCCGGCATTCATCATGTTGAGGCACGATCTTTTAAAGATCTATTTTGTAGATACAAAACTATGCAAGGGTATCATGTAGAGAGAAAGGCAGGTTGGGATACTCACGGACTGCCAGTAGAATTGCAAGTTGAAAAACAGCTGGGAATATCAGGCAAGCCACAGATCGAAAACATAGTAGAAGGCGATAAAAGAGCTTCTATAGAAAAGTTCAATGAGCTTTGTAAGCAATCTGTTTGGAGATATAAAGAGGAATGGGAAAAGCTAACAGAGAGAATGGCGTATTGGGTTGACATGGAAGACCCTTACGTTACTTATGACCCAAAATATATAGAAAGTGTTTGGAATATTATTGCTGAAATTAACAACAAGGGACTTTTGTATAAGGGACATAAAGTAGTGCCTTATTGTCCTAGATGCGGAACTACACTTTCGTCACATGAAGTGGCTCAGGGATACAAGAAGATAAAAGAAGAATCGGTTTATATAAAGTTGAAAGCTACGGCTAGTCATTCTGATCGGACTGAAGAATCTAGCGAGAAAAGCGAGCGTGCGGCCTTCGGCCTAGATCCTTCGCCTACGGTTCAGGATGACAATGTGGTGGCTCAGGATGACAGTGGGATGGCTCGCAATGACGGTGGGGATATGCCAACTTATTTTCTTGCTTGGACAACTACTCCGTGGACATTGGCGGGAAACGCTGCTCTTGCTTTCAATTCAAATATTATTTACTGCAAAGTTCAATTGAACAATCCTGTCATGCTGAATTCATTTCAGCATGACATCGCTGGCGAGGAGATCCTGAAACAAGTTCAGGATGACAAAATAGAAGTTCAGAATGATAACTTTTATATCCTCGCAAAAAACAGGGTTGAGTTTGTCTTACAAGGCCAAGACTATGAAATTGTTGAGGAGCTTACGGGACAAGAAATATTAGATAAGTATTCAATCGACGGCCAGGATTATGAACCGATCTATCCCGATGGAGAGCAGTTTTCAGAGGCTGGAGATAAAGCTTATAAGCTAATACTCGCCGATTATGTATCTGATGCTGACGGAACGGGTATCGTACATATTGCTCCGGCGTTCGGTGAAGATGATTATGTCTGCGGTTTTCAACAAAATGGCATTAAAGTTTTAAAAACTGTCGATGAAAAAGGAATTGAATTAGCCGGAGCAGGAGATGGAAAATTCGTCAAAAAAGCTGACAGTTATATCAAAGAAGATCTGGAAAACAGGGGATTGCTATTCAAAAAAGAAATGATCGAGCACGATTATCCCTTTTGCTGGCGCTGCGACACACCCCTTTTATATATGGCGAGAGATTCTTGGTATATCGCTATGAGTAAACTACGACAGCAGTTATTGAGAAATAATGAACAAATAAATTGGAACCCTGGATATCTGAAACATGGACGTTTTGGAAATTGGCTTGAAAATGTCAATGATTGGGCGATCTCTAGGGATCGTTACTGGGGAACACCTCTTCCTGTCTGGGAATGCGAAAATTGCAAGAAATACAAAGTAATTTCTTCGCTTTCGGAAGTGGGAGGCGTGGAGCCACACAAGCCATTCATTGATGAAATAGAATTTGATTGTGAATGTGGTGGAAAGATGAAACGGGCCTCTGAAGTGATGGATGTTTGGCTGGACTCAGGCACAATGCCGTTTTCTCAGTATCATTATCCTTTCGAAAACAAGGAGTTGATTGATGACGGTGCGCAATACCCTGCCGAATTCATCTGTGAAGCCGTTGACCAAACCAGAGGATGGTTCTATACACTGTTAGCTATTTCAACTATTATCAAAGATCAGACGCCATATAAGAATGTGATTTCAGTCGGACATGTTTTGGATGAAAAAGGCAAGAAAATGAGCAAATCGCTCGGCAATATTGTCCAGCCAAATGATGCATTTCAAAAATATGGTGCTGATGCCGTGAGATTTTACTTTTATTCGGTTAACCAGCCAGGGGAGCCAAAATTATTCGCGGATAAAGAGGTGATTTCTATCTCAAGAAATCTGTTCTTAACTCTATGGAATGTGGTCGGCTTTTTCAATACTTATGCTTCAATAGACAATTTCATTCCACAAGGCAATCTCACTTCTGAAAATGTATTGGATAAATGGATCCTTTCTAAATATCAACAATTGGTAAATACCGTCACAAAAGCACTTGATGGTTATGATCCATACAAGGCCAGCAATTCAATAATCGATTTTGTAGGAGAGCTATCCACTTGGTATGTAAGGCGCTCAAGAAGAAGATTTTGGAAGAGCGAAAATGATACAGATAAGCTAGCCGCCTATGAAACCTTGTATTCAGTATTGGTTGGCCTAAGCAAATTGCTCGCTCCAATGACCCCGATGTTCGCCGAAACTTTATTTTCTAACCTGAAATTAGCTAATGATGAGGAATCGGTACATTTAACAACTTTTCCTACTGTCAATAATTTTGACAGTCAAATCGTAATAGATATGGAAAATGCTAAGAAAGTTGTCGAGGCCGGTTTATCCGCCAGAGCTACTGCGGGCATTAAGATACGGCAACCTCTTTCGTCTGTAACTTATTATGGGTTGAAACTTGACGATCAACTAGAAAATATTATTGCTGAAGAAATCAATGTCAAAGAGATAAAGCATTCAACCGAAAAATCAGACAAGAAAGCGGAGCTTGATCTAAATATATCCGAAGAGCTAAAGTCTGAAGGATTGGCCAGGGATTTGATCCGCAATATCCAAGCCCTTCGAAAAAAATCTGGATTCGATGTAGAAAATAGAATTAAGCTTTCTTATTCGACAGATTCAGGCCTCTTGCGATCAACAATGGCTTCATTCGGTGATATGATAGCGAAAGAGGTTTTAGCTGATAAGATCGAAGAAGTATCGAAGGATGACGCCGAAGGTAGTGAAGATTTCTCACTTGATGGCGAGAAAATTTGGATTGGGCTAAATAGAAAATAATTTATTTTTTGCACTACTTTATTGGTAACCACTCACTGTGTCGTCATTGCGAGTGTGCCACGAAGCAAACTATCATAATGATGGATTGCCGCGCCTCCTGTCCTAACGGGATGGCTCGCAATGACAGTGACCGGCTACCTTTATTGCTTGTTTAGAGCATTCAATGGAGTTTATTATTTTAATAAACAAACTATACAATGGCACTTAAAATAAAAACATTTGAAGTCACAATTCTTCTAATACCTGTTTTGCTTCTGATGGCCAGTATCGCTGTGATTTACAGTTTGGTCTATGGAACTAATGAATTTCAATTGGTTTATAAGCAAGCACTCTCTGCGGCAATAGGCCTTGTCCTGTTTGGTATTGCTTCATTTGTTGACTACCGTTTCTTTCGTGGTGTGAGTTGGTTGATTTATTTAATTACAATTTTACTTCTATTGTATGTTGACTTCTTTGGCATGGCGGCCGGTGGAGCGATGAGGTGGATCAATCTTGGATTTTTTCAAGTTCAACCGTCTGAAATAGCAAAGATTGCAGTTATCATCGCTCTTTCCGCTTATTTTGGTGCTAGGAGAGAGAAGCTCTCTTGGATCGATATTTTTAAATCGGCATTGATTTTGATAGTGCCATTGGCGCTTATTTTAAAAGAGCCGGATCTGGGGACCGGATTAGTAGTATTCTTTATATATATTGTTTTACTCTATGCATCGAAGCCAACTAAGCTTCAAACGTTTGTGATATCTGCTTCAATTATTTGTGTCTTGACAGCCGGAGTCTTGGCGGCGTTTAATATACCTCCTTTTAGGGGACTGATGCATGACTATCAGAGAAATAGAATTCTCACTTTCGTTGATCCAAGTCTTGATCCATATGGAAAAGGTTACAATGTGAAACAGGCGCAGATAACTGTTGGTTCAGGAGGAGTTTTTGGACGTGGCTTAGGAAAAGGTTCTCAAAGCCAATTGCAGTTTTTGCCTAAGGCCCAAACAGATTTTATTTTTTCGGGGATTGCAGAGTCATTCGGTTTCGTCGGAGGTGTTACATTTTTAGTTCTAATGTGGTTTTTAATTTCAAAGATTATCAGCATTGCTTCGGCCGCTAGAGATGAGTTTGGCATGCTCATATGTATAGGTGCAGCGGTCATGTTGTTGTTTCAATTGTTTGTGAATGTAGGGATGAATATAGGCTTGGCCCCGGTAACCGGTATACCTTTGCCCTTTGCCAGCTATGGCGGTTCTGCGCTCATCATGTACCTGTTTCTTCTGGGAATCGTGCAAAGTGTCTTTATAAGGCATAAAAAGATCAGTTTTGAATAGTATTCAGCGAGTAAGTGAGTAAGCCAGTAAGTTTGTCAGCTAAAAAGCAAAAAAGTGGTGTCATTTTAACACCTGTGATGGCTGCACCACGCTAAAGCGTGTCCTACATTATAGGTAGATCAGGCTTCAGGCTAGATTGAACCACGCTAAAGCGTGTACTCCGGAACGTATTGTAGAACAGGCTTTAGGCTGGAAATATTGTATCCACGCTAAAGCGTGTCCTCCAAAGGGAGTGTAGACCAGCCTTTAGGCTGGGGTAAAAAGAGTAAAAAATTGTAAGTAAATATATTTAATGCGATAATATGTTTGTATAATTATTTCATCTCTTAGGAGGGGTATGAAAAGTAGATTTCGTTCGAGCTCATCGAGAAATAAAAAAGGTTTTACTCTTATAGAGTTGTTGGTAGTGATCGCCATCATCGGCATCTTGGCGACAGTGGTTATAATGAATGTATCTAAGGCTAGAGTTCGAGCTCAAAACGCAAAAATTGATGATGACATGTACACATTGAAACGGGCGGTAGAAATGAGTATCGCTTCAGGGAAAAACATGAATAATTTTACA
>JBBQQK010000038.1:0-9496 GCA_038216025.1 Patescibacteria group bacterium | reverse complement strand
GACAATTTTTTTATTTTCTCGAGAGCTTCGATCTTTCCCGCAGTCTCAAGTTTATGTTCAAGCTCAAGGTGTCTGTCAAAATGATCTTCGATCGCCCGTTTATGCCAACTTGTTACGAAAATAATTTGTTCTATGCCCGCTGCTGCTAATTCTTCAACCACATATTGAATCACCGGTTTGTCAACGATGGGCAGCATCTCTTTGGGCATAGCTTTAGAAGCTGGCAAAAAACGGGTTCCATAACCGGCAACAGGCACTACAGCTTTTCTGATTTTATTCATAATTCCTCGATTGTCTTATCCTGTGAAACAGATGATTAAACCTCACCTGGCCTCTCCTTAGCAAGGAGAGGAATCATTATTTTTCGTTTATCTTAATAACTCTAGTTTTTACTTTCGCGTCTTTTGGAACCTCTATTTTAAGCATTCCGTCCTTTAAAGTGGCACGAGATCTTTCTGAATCAACGGCAATAGGCAGAACATACGAACGGGAAAAAGGCCCCCAATAACACTCTTGGGTAAAATGCCTTTCCGGACCAGACTCATGTCCTGGCTTTCTCTGTCCTTGTATTGTTATTACCTCGTCAGTGATGGACACATTGATATCCTCAGGTCTAACCCCGGCTACAGGGGCAATCAGATAAACAGTATGGTCGTCTTGGTAAACATCAATGGAAAGTTGGCCATCAGTATCCTCAGGCATCCAATCCTCACTTAAATTTTCTTGCATAACCCCTCCTGGCACACAAATTGTTTTAATATAATTATAAGCAATATCAAATTATAAAGCAATAAAAAGCGCGATAGAGGGGTAGTTGTGGTCTGTTTAACTGATTTAAAATCGAAGGACTTTAAAATGTGGTATGATTAAAACATGTCTACTATTATGAAAAGCCGAGATTTTTTGCTCGATTTATTATTTCCCCGCCGATGTGTTGTTTGTGGCCAAAGTTCTGCTTATATATGTTTTGCTTGCGCTAACGAGATTCAGTATTTAAAAACACCGGTATGTTTGAAATGCGGAAAAATAACGAAAAACGGCGAATTCTGCTCAACCTGTCGTTCCAAATACCATCTTTATGGCATTATCTACTCAACCACATACGATTGTGCGCCGGTTAAAGAGCTACTACATCATTTGAAATACAATGGCATTGTAGAGATCGGTGAATTGTTGGGTGACATCCTTGCGGCCAGATTGATAGGAAGGCTGCCATTCAAAAATATGGTAGTTGTGCCAGTCCCGTTGTTTCGCAAAAGAGAGCAACAAAGAGGCTATAATCAGGCTGAATTGATAGCAAGGCGATTATCGAAAAGATTAAATTTACCTGGCGGGCTAGCACTAGAAAGAATTAAAAATACTTCAACCCAAGTCGGGCTACATAAAAAAGAAAGAGAACTCAATGTGGCAGGGGACTTCAAGTGTATCGACTCTGAATTAATAACGGGCAAAGTGGTTATTCTAGTTGATGATGTTGTAACAACAGGCTCTACCATGAATGAATGCGCCGCCGTCTTAAAAGCCGCCGGCGCAAAGAAAGTTATTGGGGCGGCAGTTGCCAAGAGGGTTTAGCGGTATTTCACTGTTGGTATCAAGCTCATACTCTTATTAAATTCGCTTAGAGATTGATCGCCTTCAAATATTCAAGCGTTTTTGCTCTTTGCCCTTCTGCTTCGAGGTAAACTTTTTCAAGTTCTAGCGCATTGTCTAAAAACTCATTTTTATCTGAATTTAATTGATATATATTCTTTTTTGCCTCAAAAAGCATCTTTTTACCTTGATTTATCAAGGTTGGCATCAATTCAACCCAATAAATTTTCCTTGCTTCTAAAGTCATTTCTTTTGTTATCTTTCCCTTATAGATTGATAGAAAAGAATTGGTAACAAAATTACGTTCGTTTTTTAACAAGTCCTCTTCCCAGTCGTGCATGTCATCGCAAAGTTGCCTTGCTGCAAGATAGTTTTGAAAATAATTAAGAGTATGTTGAACATTCTTTTTTGTAGCGGCCTGAGACTCAAAAAGTATTGCCAATGGAGCAATAGCGTGCCCCATTGATTTGAAGGCGCAGTTTTCGACTTCGATAATTGCTTTCTTGTTTCTGGAGGTTACTTCTTCAAAATTAATTACGTCTGCTTTATTTAAGATTTTGAGAAACAGTTCTTGAAAGTTTTTATCATCGACTGAAGAGAAGATCTGAAAAAAGATTCTGTGGCAGATATTGGCGATCGAAAGCATTTCCGGCTTGCCTTCATTGTCCAAGAAATCATCGTATATGGTATATGCGATCCATCCGTAAAGGTGCGCAACGGAAATATTAACAATAAATTTGTGGCTGAGAGTTTTACCCAGCATCTTTTGAAAATGATATGGAGTTAGAGTGGTTAATTTTTCGAGCTTTGTTTGTGTTATTTTGTTTAGAAAATTTTCAAATTCTTGATTAAGGCCGGAGTTTTTCACGGTTTTTTTAAATCTATCCAGAGCGGCCGAATGTACACTTACCTTAATCTTTTGATCAATTGACGCTTTTTCTAGGAGATTCTGTTTTTCAAGAAATTTTTGAAAAAAATTTAATGCAAAAGCAGCAGTTAAAACGTTTGAGCCAAGATAGTAAACTTTTTTATTTCTTACTCTTTCGATAACGAATGGATAAGGCTTGCACCCTAAGCTTACGAATGTCTTGGCGAGCGCGGTTATTTTTCTAGAATATTCTTTTAGATCATAATTTAAGTTAAGCAATGAATTATAGGCAAGTGCCGATTGCAAGGGATCGAGCTTGTCTTTTGCCAATCTTTCTCTGATCAAATTAATCAATTTGTCTTTCATTTTACTGCCGCATGATCTTGATACAAAATAAATCACCGGCCATTCGGAATAGTAGTAAAGAGGTGATAGCAGTTGCTTTTTTTCAATCTTTTGTTCAAAGAGGCGATCGATTTTTGGAAGATTGACATCATTTAGTTTGAGAAAATAGGCAACATTAGCATTAACAGCAACATCTATATCATCTTGCCAGATTTCCGGCCAGTTTTCTGTGATAAGCCAAGTTTTATAAGGTCCGCCCTCGTCCACCTCTTGTGCGATCAGGAGATCAAGCACTTTTTTTAATGTTTCTCCTGAAATTAAATTTGAGTCATATCGCTGTAGGGCAGAAAGGGCGCAAAAAGTATCATCTAGGTCATCAGGATAAGGGTACTTTTTGCTATCTTTAGAATTTTTAGACCAAAAATTGAAGCTGCAAGAAGCATTTTGTTGTTCAAGTATAAAGGCAGACAGTCCTTTTTTTACTGAAAGCAACTGAGCCGAATCAGAAGTAGATATTAGTTCAAGTATTAAGTAATTGAAAAAAGCACAATCACGTTGGACAGTCTTTTTAAAAAGTTTACTTGAGCATGACTTGGCTTTGAAAACACTTTCAATAGTTGAATAATTTAATATAGTAGATATGCATGCATCAATTGCTTTAGTGCATAGATCAGTGTTCATCGGCCAGTTTCAGAGTAAAAGTTGAGCCGGTTCCCTCTTTGCTCTCTAGGGATATTTCACCTTTGAAATCTTGTTCTGTTATTTTTTTTGCGATGGCCAGCCCGATGCCTGTTCCCGCTTCTATTTCTTTTGTGGTGAAGAATGGATCGAAAATTTTTGACTGTAGACTGTTTGAGATGCCTTTGCCGTAATCCTTTACGGTAATAACCACAGTGTTGATTTCGCGAGAGATGTTTATAAGCACCTTCATCTCAGGCTTATTGATGCCAGAATAGGCATCCAGGGCATTAGAGAGAAGGTTTGTGGTAATCTGGTGAAATTTCATTGGATTGCCTTTTATTGACAATCCTTCGCTTCCTGACAATTTTACTTGTATTCCTAGTCGTTTTGACTTATATCCGAGAACGTCCATTATTTGAAGTAATTCGTCATATGGATTGAAATTTTTTATGACTTCCTGTTGTTTAAGCTGCATATTAACTGCTGAAGCAAATCTTTCCGCCCTCTTGGTAGCTATTATCGCTTCTTCTAAAAAAGGCCCGGAATCTTTTAGACGGTCGATAGAATTCGCCCTAAGGCTCTCTAAATTTAACTGAATTGCTGTCAGTGGGTTTTGCAAGTCGTGGAATATGCCGGAGGCCAATTGGCCAAAGTCTGCAAACTTAGCCATTTGAGACATTTTCTCAAGTTGAACTCGTTTCAATTCTTTGGTTCTGTTTTCGACTGTTTTTTCGAGCATATCCCTTTCTTTTTTCAATGCCTTTTCTGAACGCCAAGCTCTTCTTAGCGATCGTTCTATTTCTCTATTTGAGAGCCAGGAAACCACGGCAATAACGCCGAAAGAAACAATTATAATGATAATATCGCCCGTGGCAAGCAAGTTTTTTTTCCAGGCCATATCTGGTATTAAAATGCCAGAATTATGAATATATGAGATGACCAAAGCCGCTATTGATTCGATAATTACTATCAAAAAGGAAAATCTTGTACTTATTAAAATGCTAGATATAACGATTAAAAGAGCATAAGTAATCAGTCCTTGTGGCATATCCATGCCCCACCGCAGAAAAGATGTTGTTGTAGGGGTAAATAACATTAACACAAATATTATTGCAGAAGCTTTTGAAAATCCTCTTTTTGACAAGACCAGCAGGAAAAAGAGCACTAAAAAAAGTACAAGTATTGTTGTAAAAGAAACTCCCGAGCGACTTGGCACAAAGAAAATACAATAAAGGATAAATAAAGCAGCGGCAAAGCTTAGGATGAGCGACGATACCAACATTACATTTAAAATAAATTCTTTGCGGGCGCTATCCTCATCTGATTTCTTTGATTTTATTAAATTTAAAATAAAATTCATGGGGTTTTAATGGTTAAGCCGGATGTTTGCACATCCGGCTTTGCATATTACCAAGCCCAAGGCGCCATAGGCTCAGAAGCCAAAATGATTTTTTCAGCGTCTTCCTGACTCCTTTGGCTTTTGCTTGTTAGAGCCTTCTGCATAATGTCTTTCACAGATTCTCCTTTGATTAATTCTCATCAGCCTTATTGTAATAAGCAATTATTAATAAATGATTAAATATATATTAAGCACCAACATCCATCTTATAACCTCTGCCAGAAATTGTATGTATCAGATTGGATTTGCCAGGTATATCTATTTTTTTTCTTATATTGGAAACGTGGGCTTCTATTGTATTGGAAAATAAATCGGCATTCATATCCCACACATGCTCTATAATTTCAGATCTCGTTACTACTCTGCCTGCATTTTTAGCTAAATATTCAAGCAACATAAATTCTTTAAGCGGCAAGTGAATTTCTTTGCTTGCTCTCTTGACCGAATGCTCATCTGAATCAATTTCTAGATCGCCGCATACTAATCTGCTTAGCTCCATCTTTTTTGGTCTTCTCAAAAGAGCTTTAACTCTCGCCACTAATTCTTCTAGGGAAAATGGCTTGGTAAGGTAGTCATCGGCTCCGCAATTTAACAGAGATGCTTTTTGACTAGGCTCGCCTTGAACGGAAAGCATGAGAATGGGTAAATTTATATTCTCAGCTCTCAATTCGGTGCAGATTTGATCACCGTTTTTTCCAGGCAATAAAAAATCACAGACGATTAGATCATATTGATTAGTCTTGGCGTAAAATAAACCATCTGTTCCTGTATTGGCAATATCAACTTCAAAGCATTGTTCTTGCAATGCTCTCTTTAAGAAAGATGTTATGCCGTTGTCGTCATCAATTATAAGAATTTTCATAGTATTCTCCTGAATATCATTATAAAGCTAAACCAAGGAGAATATAAGTACCATAATAATTAATAAAATATTAATATTTTATTAAATTAACCTTAATCTCATGTGGGCTATAATGACCAATTATGGAACAAAAATGGGAAAATGGGCTTTGTCGGGAATTTGTAAATGCGATTGAAAAAACAATTGTTACTAATTCTTCGGAAAAAAACAGAGATTATCACATGATTGGAAAAGATGTGGTTGATCTGTTCGGTGAGTATTTTGGAGAATCAATTCCCTGAATTTATTTTGGGTACAATGCAAATTGTATCTAAAAAATTATTGAAGGAGTAAACCAGTGATTTTTCAGGCAAATGGCAAGGTCTCTTTCGCCATAGAGAAGGGCGTTTTAGTGGTACAGTGTTGTACTGAGAGTGATTCTAGTGTCAAATCTGCGATACTGGATATATTCCTTGAGGCAAAAGGTTCTCCTGTGTTGTTTAAGATTCCAAATTCACTCACAAAAACATATCTGATAGAAGCTTTGTGTGAGTGCAGAATGTTAGCTGCTCCTTGGCAAAAAATAGCTGTTGTCGTAGGGCCCACGGTCCATTTGGCGTATTTGTCAGAATTTACGTTGTTTGGCGTCATAGTTTTCTACTCGCCCGATCATGCCATGGACTACTTATTATAAAACCGCCGCCTCAGGATCCTGGGGCGGATTTTTTGAAAGCCATCGAAAGGCGCCATCCTGAACTTCAAATATTTTAATTAAACACGGATGATGATCACATGCATATTTTACTCTCGATAGCGCCTAAGATGGCTGTGTCAGAAGCAGTGAGAATATTAAAATGTAATACCGCTCGTGAAATGGTTAAGAAGTTCAAATACTTAGAAAAAATTTACTATGATAATGACAGCGGTATCTGGTCGGTAGGATACTTTGTGAGCACTGTCGGCGCAAACTAAAAAATCATCAAAAAGTATATAGAAATGCAAGGAAAAGGGGACAGTGGGCAAGCTCAGCTTGAATTAAAGTGAAGCCACGGGCAGAAGCCCGTGGAGATTCACACATTTAAAAACAGCTCAGAAAAGCTGAGCGATTTTTAAATGGCGGAACGCTCGGGTCTAAAACTTTATGTTCCTAATTTAAAGTATACTCCCAGCCTGGTTGCCATTTGCCAACTTTTCGCCAATCGGTAGCGAATGCCTCATCCCAAGTCATGCCCTTTAAGAGGACATCTAGAGCAATTTGAGGAGATTTATGGGCAACGATAGCAATATTCTAACCATTATGGTTATTTTTAATGCCAGCGAGAAAAGCTTCGATTCTTTTCTTAACATCTTCATATGATTCACCGTTTGGAAAACGATCATTTATCATCTTTTCTTGCAACGGTTGCACAATTTAAGACAATATACCATTATAGTCACCATAATTACATTCACGTAATCTTTCATCTACTTTTATTGGAAATCTGTCTTTAAAAGAAAGTTCGGCCGAGTGGATTGCACGAGTTAGGTCCGAACAGAAAATGGCATCGAATTTATCAGTGTTTTGAGAGCAAATTCCTCGGACTGCCTAACTCCCAGATCAGATATATCGACATCTTTCCACCCCGACGAGATGTATTGCTCATTATCGGTAGTGGTTCCATGAACGAAATAAGTAATTTTTACAGACATAGCTTTACTTGTAATTAGCTTTGTCAAATGCGGATTCGCCCTGCCTCGGCTGATTTCCCGCCCGCAGGAGGGGTCTGGGAGGAATGTGGGCGGGTTTCGGACTGGGGTTTTTCGGAAAAAAATTGTTGGCCATTTTTAATATCGACGAGGTCCTTTAAGAAGGATTTCTTATTATAGAAATTTTTTTGTAAAGGTCTTGAGCATTATCAATTCCATAGAAAGCAGGTGGTAGCGCATAAAATTTTCGCATCATTGGCCATCCAGGGATATAAAAATTCATCATGCCTTTTGAACCAAAAATGATGTCGCCTTTGCCGGATGATTTTAAGTGAAGTTCAATATCGCTAAGTTTTTTCAAATCAACCGATTGAAATTCAATATTGGAAATTCCTTGCTGGATAACTGCTCGTTTATCAGTTAATATATAATATAAGTGGTCATATTCTCTACTTGCGACAAAAAATCTACCAATCGTAATATAAAAACCCATAGCTACAAACAATCCACCAAAAAGCAGAAAGAAGACAGGTGCGCCGCTTGTCCATGCGGTAATTTCCCAAAATAACGCAAAACCAAACCACAAAAAAGTAAAGGGGATAATAAACCAAGATGGTCCCATAAAAAGAAAAGATTTTTTGTCGGGCTTTCCCTCCCAAACAATCTTTTCATCGGGAGATAATTGATTTTTAATTTGATTTTCCATTTTGTTGAAATTAGAAAGTTTTCTTGATATCATCATCTGTGTTTAAAACTTTGTCAGGTCCAGCACTTCTCAATTCAAATGTTCCATCGCTTTTAGGTGTATATGAGAGTTCAGTCATCCAAGGATCAGTTGTGAAAAACATACTTGTTTGGGACGGTGTGCCTAAGTCACTAATTTTTGCTGGGAGTTTACCGTGTTGACTTTTATACAGAGCAATCTGACCTGCGTCAGTGTTGATAAGTTGGGAAGCCAGTTTTACTTTTAAGTCCGCATATACTCCTGTTTTTGCAACAAAGCTAAAATAAAAGAGGCCTCCATACAAGAGGACTGAAAAAAGGATTCCAGCAATTCCAAGAAATATTTGACCTTTAATTTTCTTAATTGCTCCAATGATAATAGCAATAATTCCGAACAACACACCGATCAAGGGTATAAAAGATAGTCCGCCAAAAACCCATCCCGCCGCGGATCTTGGTTTCGATGATGAAGAATCTAAATTTGTCATAAAATATTATTTAGTTAAAAATTTTCGTTATGATTAAAAGTTAACTTTTAATCATACTATTAAAGACACCTTCATTCTAGCATTATCTTAGTAAATCCTCAATGGAAACATTGAGAGCTTTCGCGATTTTGCTAACTACAAAAACCGAAGGTTTTTTAATAACACCAGTTTCAATTTTGGTAAGCGTTGTGTAGGGAGCATCTGGAGAAGTTAGACATGCGGGTATCCGGGATAAAGCTTTCGGTTTGGTTATCTTTTAAAAACGCTATATTTTCCTTATTAAAGTAGGTCGAATCGGCTTTGGCTATTTTTACTTTTTGACCTGTATTTGTCTTTAATTCGATGCTAGCGAGCAATCTTGGCCTTAAAGTTAAGTACCTCTGGACAATCTGTTTTTGATGAAAATGGCACATCTGGACTGGGACATCATTGAATATATTTCTCGCTCCAGGTCTACCATCTAATACGATCGCCTTGATTTTAAAGCCTAATTTTTCAATGTGCATTTTTCCTTTTTGATACTCGTAAATTGTTTCAAACATTAAGGAATTTATGTAGATATTTTTCTTTAATTCTACCGCTCTAAATATTATGAAACCGTATCCTCGTCCGAAGAATGTGCAGTCGGCAATCATAACGTAACCATCTGGTTTAATTTCTTTTTTAAGAGATTGGGCCTTTGCTAGTTTTGACTTAACCCAGTTGATACTTCGATCATTTTCTTTGGCCAATATCTTCAGAGTTTTGCGGCCATTTGCATACTCTTCGTAGAGTTTTTGTTCTAATCTTTTTGTTCGCTTTTTGTTTTGAAAGTAACTTTTACAATCCTTGCAGAAATATCTTTGACGATCTTCGGCTACACTTTTACCTTTTTT
>JBBQQK010000037.1:0-9505 GCA_038216025.1 Patescibacteria group bacterium | reverse complement strand
TATCTTTGACGATCTTCGGCTACACTTTTACCTTTTTTAACACAGTGGCTAGAACCACATTTTGGACATTTTTTTTACCATTGTTTACAATCCATTCTAAATGATTATCTGATTATTGGCTCCAGCATATCATAATTAGGTGTTTTTAGGTGCACGTTTTTGATATTAAGCCTATATCTTCGTCATTAACTGTCCCGTCGATTAAAACAAACCAGTCGAGTACACCTTTAGGTAAAATGAGCTCCAGTACTTTTTGTTGGATTTCCATGTGGTAAGAGTTGTTAATTTTTTAGCAAATCTTATCATATCTCATTTTAGCTCAGAACCCTATATTGCGTATGATCCCATTTTAAGCACCCCGTTTTTGATATTAACCCTGATTGGGGCTTTGTATTTTGGGCTTGTTTCTCTTTGTTTTATTTATTCAGGGAGTCGTTAATGCTGCAACTGGCAAGTAAGTTCAGCTCCCTGTGATCGGTAAGTCCGCGGAACAGATTAAATTATAAGTTTCTGTTCTCTGGAGGGAAACGATGAAGCATCTATTCCCCTCCTTTTATTTGAGTAATTATTTATCTATAATTGCAAGGTGAAAAGAAAAGAAACAACAAAACCGCTCATTTCGAATAAAATAATATTTCTTGCTGTTGTCTCAATGCTAATTTTTATTAGCATTGGTTTTCTAGTCGGTTGGTTTGCTGGAAATCGTCTTTCTGCATCATGTCAGAATAAGATTCAAGCTTTAAGACTCGATAACCGATACAGCTACATCAATCCTCTTCTTGCTTGTGATACAGAATTTGAATTGGAATCTGGCAGCACGGAAAGTTTAAAGCAGAAAATTGCCGAACTTATAACTGAAGAAAAAGAGAAAGGAAATGTTTCAGCGGCCTCTGTCTTTATACGTGATTATGACGGCGGTTACACTGTGAACGTCAACCCTGATGAAAAATTTTATCCAGCAAGCTTAGGAAAAATACCGCTCATGATTTCGGTATTAAAAACTGTCGAAAAAAATCCAAATTTTCTCAATGAAACATATTTGTATAATGATGCAACTGGCTATAATGTTAAAAATGAAGTACCTCCAACATCCTTTTTGGAAACAGGCAAAACTTACTCTGTAAACGAGGCAATGCTTAAAATGATTCAGAATTCGGACAACAATGCTCTGATCTTCTTATCCAAGCTTATTGATCCGGCCATTTTTAAAGCAACTTTTAACGAGTTAAAAGTTCCGGTAAACGAAAACACTCGTTCAACCGAGGATTTCATGACGGCCAAGGAATTTTCCTATTTTCTAAGAATTCTATATAATGCCACATATTTAAATAGGGATTCATCCGAAAAGGCTCTGGAAATTTTAGGTAATACTGATTTCAAAGAAGGCTTAGTTGCGGGATTGCCGCAGGACATTAAGGTTGTGCATAAATTTGGTCTATTGTCTTATTATGACAAAGAGGTCGTTACGGAAAGGGAACTGCATGACTGTGGAATAGTCTATCCTTCAAGTTCAAAGCCTTATCTTGTATGTGTGATGACAAAGGGCAATAATCCTGTACTAAATAATCAAGAAAACGTAATAAAAAGCATATCGACCATAGTATACGATGGCTTGAAAAAGTAACAATCTAACTAAAAAGCCCTTCCTCTTCCCGGGCTTTTTTTGTGTTCTAAAATTTCTGAGATTACTTTAAAAACGTTAGTTTAATTGCTATCAGCAGATTTGATAATGCTTTTTCGAAAAGAAGCGGTTAATTTCTTAGTTATGATATTAAAATACCCTAAGCATTTTTATGATCCAATAAGGATTGAAATTGCCACTTCTCAAATGCAGCATGATTTGCGTAAACTTTTACCCTCTTTGCATCAAAAAGACTGGGCGAAAATTGACGAAGATGTCATTAGTTGGTTTACCGGAGAAAACCATGAATTGGAACCGGTTCATGATTTTTGGAATTTTTTTGGTGGTTTTTCAAGAGAATTGAAATTGAAAAGTTTGTTGTTCTGGATTACAGCTGAAAATGTGGAATGGACAGAAGAAAAAGTTAAGGTTGACGACATTGTTATTACTTGGGATTTTCCAGGGCTAGATTTTCTAGGCCGAGCCCCTTATCGAGCTGGCAACGTTAGAAAAGAATTAGAAAAAAGTGAAAACAAAGGGGTGCTCAAGGACCTAATTGCAGATTCCGAAGAACACTCTAGAAAATTTTTGCCAAGGGATCATTTTCCCATTGTACTTTTTCATGACCAAAAAGGGGGAGTTATAAATCAACTATCGGGATTCTACATCTTGGAAGGGAATAGACGAACGGTCCGGGCCCTTGTTACTGCCGAGAGAGAGATATTGGCATATGTTGGAAAATTTAAAAAAGATGATGATCTTTGGCCTCAAAACTACTGGATTCGCACTGGAATTTTACGGGACCTGATCTTTTGGGCTATCACTTATGAAAAGGAAGGTGACGACAAAGCATTTAAAACTGTCCGTAATTTTTATCAACTTTTGCTTAGAGATTTTGATTTGGCAAGAGTGGCGACAATTGATAAATCATTTAAAAACTTTGAGACAAGTCAGCGCCTGAGGGAGGACTTGCTGATGGAGGACTATAAATGAAAATCGGAGCGATGAATCATCCAATGCGGGATTTTGTTTCCGAAATAGAGTGGATAGGTAAAAACAACTTTGAATTTGTTGATTTGACTTACGAGGCTCCAAAAAACAAAGATTTCAATGCGGAAAAAATAAAAGAAGCGTTGGCAAAGTACGGCCTTGGAGTAGTCGGGCATAGCAGTCCTTCATTACCGGCAATATATCCTATCAGACAAGTGCGGGAAATAATTGCAGAAGAGCTTAAAAAAACGGCGGACTCTTTTAGATTGGTCGGGGCCAAAAGAATGAATATACATCCCTTTTATAACGCGCCAAATTTAAGCGCAAAAGAAGTTTTTAATGCCAATATAGAAGTTTTAAAAGAGATATTCAATTATTGCCAATCAATTGGATTGGAACTCATGCTTGAAAATTATTTATCACCTTTTGACACTCCTGAGCAATTCGAAAATATTCTTAACGAAATTCCCGATCTTAATATACATCTGGACATTGGACATTGTAATTTGGAGGGGGATGCACACCGGATAATAGAGCGGTTTTTCCAGAAGTTCGGCAAGAAGATCGTTCATATGCACATGCACGATAACGATGGAAATTCTGACGAACATCTGCCTCTTGGATGTGGCTGCGGCGATATCAAATGGAGTCAAATAATCAAAACTATCAAAGATTTTGGGTACGATGAAACAATAACTCTCGAGGTATTTTGTGAGGATTTGGATTTTTTGCTTTTGAGCAGAGATAAATTACAAAAAATGTGGAACGAGGTAGAATAAAAAAATATTAGGTATATGGAGTGAATAGGAGATTGAATGACTAACCCCAAAGATGATCTTGATAAAATTATTCAGCAGAGGGTAAAAGAAAAAATCTCGCAAAATCCACAGTTGCAAGAAAAAATAGATATGGAAGTTGACAGAGATCTGGATACTCTGATTGAGGAAGAAGTTAAGACTGTGCTGGGGCAAGAAATCGAAAAACCAGAAGTTGAGGAGGCGTCTAACAAAGAGGATCCTGCTGAATTCTCTAGTCCCGTCGGAACGATCAAGGGGTTTCGGAAATATTTTAAATTCTGTTGGAAAGGAGTCTGCCGGCCGATATCTTGGGTATTGATTGCCGCATATGTAGCGATTATCGGTTTGATGTTGACTTGCTTAATTTTCAATCCAGCCGGAATCTGTCTTAATCAAGGAATACTTGGAGCGGGCCCCTATTTTATCTATATTTCGCTTTTTGCTTTTCTTGTGGCGATTATCATGTCATTTTTGTCCCCTTATTCACGGACCGCCCTGGTCTTTAGTATTCTTCTGAGCATACCTCTTGTAATTATTTTGCTTATAACAAGCGCAGTCTATATTGGTTTGATTTTGATCGGCCTAGTGTTATTCAATCTAATAATCCAAAATATGAGGGAATAAATTATATTCTTTCACATTGTCTTTCCTATCTAAATAGCTCAATATTTAACTTATTAAACATTTAAAAGAGGAGAAAGAATGACTTGCAAAGAAATCTTAATAGGTTGGCTCAACAATGCTTATGCCATGGAAATGTCTGTTGTGAAGACATTGGAAGATCACGCAGATGATTATAATGAGATACCAGAGATGAGAGGTAAGATTGAGGATCATATCGAACTGACACAAAACCAAGCTGATCGTGTGAAAGCAGAAATTGAAAGACTTGGCGGTGAAGTCTCAGAAGCGAAATCAACGTTGTCTCAAGCCTTTGGGTCTATATCTGGAGTAATGTCCGGCATGGCTAAAGATAAAATAGTAAAAAATGCCATTGCGGAACATTCCACAGAACATTTTGAAATGGCCAGTTACCTGGCAATCGTAAAGGCAGCAGAACTGTGCGGAGAAGACGAAACAGCAAGAGTGGCAAGAGAAATCATGGAAGAAGAAAAAACCACAGGAGAAGAGCTAGAGGAGCATATTGGAATGATTGTCCGCCACTATATTGATCAAAACACAGAAATGGAGTAGAAAATGCCCGAAAAAGAAGTAGGTTCTCAAGAGATTGAAGAGCTATTGTCGGAACTTTCTCAATGCATTGAGGCTTGTGCTCAAACAATGATGTATTGTTTGAAAACAGGCGGAGAATTGGCAAAACATGAGCTAATCATCGATCTGTTGGATTGCTCGGAAATTTGCCGACTAGCAGAAGGTTTTTTTCTTCGAGAATCAGAATACGGCGCCGATATTTTAGATATCTGCGCTGACATTTGTTCTGATGCCGGAGAGAATTGCGAGAGATATCCTAATGACAAAATATTAAAAAGCTGTGGCATAATATGTCGTAACTGCGCAGACGCATGCGAAAAAATAATATATGACGAAGAAATCGAAGAAGAAATAAAATAATTTATTTAGATTCTTTAGTTTCTCGACTTACTCTGCCGACCTCTTTCATTATCTCGGCTGGTGACGTGTATTCCTTTTCGCCAATTTTACCCAAGACATCAACAATATCTTCTGTGTCCGGTCCTTCTCCATTTTTTGCTCTATTAACAATATCTTCCTTCGTGGTGGGAAAAGTTATTCCTTTAATATGTTTCATGATATTTGCGGGTCCATGACCGCCTACTCCTCTAGCCATTTTGTTCATCTCCTTTCTATTTTAAATATAATTAAAGATTACAAGATAAAGATTTTTTTTCATTAACAGTTGTTGCAAGAATCTCATGTAAAATCGTGTAAATTTTACATCCAAATCAATACTTAGAACGCCGGTTCTTGAGCTTATCACTTGCCTTTGTGGTATAATTAATTCGTGAAAAAAATAAAATTACTCCTCCAAAAAAAAGAATGGTTAAGGCAGATCATAATACTATTCTCTTTAGTTGGCTTGGTTTGGACTGGCATTGCTTGCGCCAAATTGGCTAGCCGATTTATTGAAACAAAGACCGCGATCAAAAGAGAAATAACTATTGCTAGGGAGGTTGTAGAGCAGCCAAAAGAGGAACAAAAACAAGAAGTTCCTGTCCCGCCAACCGAAGAAGCCATAAAGGAAATAGCAAAAAAGCCGCCCAAATATACAACCTCAGGTAAAATAACCGGCTCTACCCAAACAAACTCAGACGGCTCGAAAACTGTAGTCGTTTCTACCGGCACTGCTACTCCGCAAGATTTCTCTAAAGTGCCCGATCAGGCACCCGATGGAAGCTTTGCATACATTGATGAGACAGGAAAATATGCTTATCTGGCCAGTATTTTTAGAGGTTATATTCGTGATCAGCTGAAAACCAGTAGCGAATTCGGCTATCTGTCGCAAATAATAGTCCGCGATGCGGGGGACACCGGATGGAGCGGTCAGTATAACGGCACCTATACTATCAACTCAAGTGGCGATATCGTCTCCGCTTACGGTTTTATAATTCTTAATGTATATGCTCCTTATTACAACAGTAACCAAAGTCTTCTACAGGATTATTTAAAATTGACTTTGGCTCATGAGTATGGCCATCACTACACTCTTTATCATCGTTGGGTCGATTTGGACATTCCTGTCAACCAGCGCTTCCCTGATGAATACTATAATCTACGGCCGCTCTCCAAGACCACGACCGCGATTGATTACTCCAAAGATTGGGAGAATTGTGACGCAGAAATTATCGCGGAAGATTATTCTTATTTCTACTCGGGTTATGGTATACAGCAAATGAATCTGAGAAATGGTTTAGATTTGCCATCTGCCTCAACTAAAACATGGCTTGCCAATATGACAAATAACTCAACCCCTGCCCCAGCGCCTCTTTCAGCGCCAGTTGTGGATAACGCCCCGAGCGTATCAGTTGTTTCGCCATTGCCAGGCAGTATCAGCAATGGGTTTATCTTCAAAGCCGATGCCAGCGACGATATTGGAATCAAGAGAATCGATTTCTATATTGATGCGTCTTTGGTGTCTAGCGACAGTAGTTCACCTTATCAAGTTGATCTCATGACCGGCAGTTATTCTGATGGCGATCATGTTTTAAAAGCCGTTGCCATTGATTCTGCCAATAAAAACACCGAGAGTCTGGTGAATGTTTCTTTTCAAAACACAATTAGAGTTTCCTTTATCGCTCCTGTTGGTAACCCATATGAGTGGAATTCTGATGACTTGATCATCAGAGCTAAGACTGACTTGGGAGAAGTGGTTAAAATGGAAATATATATAAATGGATACCTGCGACTTTCAGAGAATAAAAGCACAATAGCCGCTAGCTGGCCTTATGATCAGGGCCCTGCAGGTACTTATAGCTTGAAAATCCGAGGTTACGATAAAAACGGGAATTATGCAGAAAGCACTATTGTTATAAATAAGCACTAATCTAATTCAAGGCAGCATTGTGATGGTCGATGCCTTGCCTCTCCATCTATTATTTATGAAGTGGACAACAGTTTGGGTTGGCAATTAGCAAATAAACACTGTCTGGAACAGACTATATTAAATTGTTGATAACTTTCCACGTATAAGCACTATATATAGTATAAACCGCATACCTAAATATACTACATATAGTGCTTTTTCATTTGCAGATATTTGACCAAACATTTACCGAACAATATAATAGTAATTACCGAGTGGAGTTGGAACCTATAAAATTGAAAGTCCAAAGGAGAGATGGGTCATTTTATAGCTTCATAACTTGCAACTTTAAACTATTATGGAGGGTTATATGTATAAGAAAATCCGCAAGCGGGATGGCAAACTGGCTGACTTCGATTTGAACAAAATCGCAAAGGCCATCGAGAAAGCCGGAAAAGCAACCGGTGAGTTCGGAGAAGAGGCTGCAGTAAAGCTTGCAAAAAAAGCTTCTGAAGTAGCTCTTGATCGCATCAGAAGAAAGATTCCAACTGTGGAAGAGATGCAAGATGTTGTGGAAGAAGTTTTGCTCGGATCGAAATACCGCAGCACTGCTAAGGCTTATATTATTTATAGGCAGAAGCATTCAGAAATGCGCGAATTAGCCGAAGCGCAAAAAGTTGAGTTGATGGATCAGTATTTAGACAATACTGATTGGCAGGTTAAGGAAAATGCTAACATGGCTTATTCTTTACAAGGGCTCCGCAATTATATTGCCAGTGAAGTTTCTAAAAGTTATTGGCTAAATAAAATCTACAGTACCTCAGTCAATAAGGCCCATCAAAGCGGAGATCTTCATATACATGACTTGGATCACCTTTCTACTTACTGCGTGGGCTGGGATTTGCAAGATTTGCTTAGAGAAGGTTTTAAAGGCGCGCCTCGGAAGATTGAATGCAAGCCGCCAAAACATCTCAGAACTGCGCTTTCTCAATTGGTGAATTTCTTCTATACCTTACAACACGAATCTGCAGGCGCGCAGGCAGTCTCCAACTTTGACACTTTGCTTGCTCCTTTTATCCGTTATGACAAATTAAATTACACTGAAGTTTATCAATGCTTGCAGGAATTTATGTTCGGAATGAATGTGCCAACCAGAGTTGGTTGCCAAACTCCTTTCACAAATGTGACCATGGATCTTTCTTGCCCCTCTACTTTAGCCGATGAGCCTATTGTTATCGGCGGCAAGCCGCAGAAAGAAACTTACAAAGATTTTCAAAAAGAAATGAATATGTTCAACAAGGCATTCACTGAAGTTATTACCGCAGGTGATGCTAGGGGTCGCGTCTTCACTTTTCCGATTCCAACCTACAACATTACAAAAGATTTTGATTGGAACAACAAAGAGCTAGATCCGATCTGGAAGATGACAGCTAAATATGGAATCCCTTATTTTTCAAATTTTATTAATTCCGATATGGATCCGGAAGATGCCCGTTCGATGTGCTGCCGTTTAAGGCTCGACAATAGAGAACTCAGAAAACGTGGCGGCGGCCTTTTCGGAGCCAATCCTCTAACCGGCTCCATTGGTGTTGTCACTATTAATATGTCCCGACTTGGATTCCGTTCTGAAGATAAGCGCGAGTTTTTGCACAACCTGGCTTATTTGATGGATCTTGCTAAAGAGAGCTTGGAGCAAAAAAGAGAAATAATAGAAAACCTTACTGACTCCGGTCTATATCCATATTCCAAGTTTTACCTGAGAAATGTTAAGGTTCGCGACGGAAAGTTCTGGAGCAATCATTTCTCAACCATCGGCATCATTGGCCTGAACGAAGGTTGCTTAAATCTTTTGGGTAGGGATCTGACAACGGCCGAGGGTCAAATGTTCGGCAGAGAAGTGTTGGATTTCATGAGAGAAAAAATGTCGGAATATCAAACTGAAACAAATAACTTCTATAACCTTGAAGCAACTCCCGGTGAAGGTACCTCCTATAGATTGGCCCTGAAAGATAAAGCGAAATATCCGGATATTATGGTGGCTAACGAAGATGAGTATCAGGAAAACGGAGCGCCGCCATATTACACTAACTCCTCACAACTTCCGGTTGACTATACAGATGATATGTTCGAGGTTTTAGATTTACAAGACGGTTTACAGACAAAATATACAGGTGGGACAGTAGTGCATCTTTTCGTTGGTGAGGAGGTGACTGACACCAAAACTGTAAAAGCGATGGTGAGACAAATCTGCGAGACGTATCGGCTTCCGTACTTTACCCTTTCGCCAACATTTTCCGTTTGCCCAGATCATGGTTACATCGGAGGTAGGGTGGACAAATGTGAAAAATGCGGTAAAGAAACAGAGGTTTATTCCAGAATTGTTGGCTACATTCGCCCAATTCAGCAGTGGAATGCCGGTAAGCGCGCAGAGTTTGAAGACAGGGTTACGTACAAGATGAACAAAGCCCAAAAGACTATTAACGTAAAAGCGAAAGGCGTGACCACGCCACAAATCGCGGCGGTGATGACGCAAAAGGTCCACTTCAACACCTTTGGCGGCAACCCCGTCGTCTCCGCCATCGGCCAGGCGGTGCTGGA
>JBBQQK010000036.1:0-9733 GCA_038216025.1 Patescibacteria group bacterium | reverse complement strand
GCTGATATTTTTGCCAACAAAGGCATAAGCATAGATGTCGCACCGGAAGTATTGGCAATTCTGGCTAAAATGGGCTTTGATCCTCAAATGGGTGCTCGTCCTATGGCAAGAGTGATTCAAGAAAAGATTGAAGACATGCTAGCTCAAAAGATATTGGCCGGCGAACTGAATAGAGGAGACAGTTTTACTATTACGCCAAGCGAAATCTAGCCTTAGTTGGCTTTGGCGGTTTAATAAATGTATTTTTTTATGTATTAGAGATGACTTGGAACTCTTTCTGCTAGTATTTTTTCGAAAATTTAATCCAGCACTGAGCTTTGTCAAATGGTCTGAACAAAAAAAAGTGCGCACGGATTACTCCATACGCACCCACAGTGCTATTTCTCAGTTACTGGTTACATTACTCGAATGTCACCATCAGACTGGAACGCCGTCCGATTTTCCGGATTGTTCCAGATTTTCATGACCGTTTTGACGAGGTTCCGGATTTGAGGCAGTCTTCCGCCTTGTCCGAGGACATACAGGCACCTGCCTTCAGGCCGAAGCTGGAAAGTGACATAGCTAGACGAGTCTTGTAGCATCACTCTGTCGTATCCGCACATCTCAGCGCAGAGTACTTCGACGCTGCCGAATTTGCCGGAAGCTCCCCGAACATTGCCTTTGTCCAGAATATCCTTCATTCCGTTGAAGTAGACTTCTTCCTGGAAAAGTTGGCAAAGTTCTGCCAACCTGCCGCTGATCTCTAACAGGTCGCTATCCTTATCGACATATCCTCTAATTATTACATCAGTGGTGAGATAGAGGTTCTCTTGGGGACATGATCTCTCCACAAGCTTGTCGAATCCTTCGCTCGGCTTCTTGTAGATGGTCACGCGATAGTTGCGCTCAACGAGCTCGCCGAAGCGATTGTTATCGTCCTCGGTGTCCTTATACCACGCCTCCACGGTGATCCAAATGAGATACTCAACCTTGTCATAGAGCGGGTCGCTGTACATGTCATTGCTGTTCCTGGTACCCCAGAGGACTGTCCAGCCGTAAATCTTTTCCGTTTGCCTTTGCTCTTTTCTGTTCCTTGGCCACCTGACTCGGTTGATAACCTTATCATTGGCATCGATGGCAAACAGGTGTTCGGCCTTCTTGGCCACCTGCTTTTCATGTTTGCCAGATAGTTGGAATACGAAGGACCCATCTCCCGGGCCGACATTGTCTGCCTGGCGGTACACCAGATCACCGTCCGCTTTCTCGACTTTAATGGTGATGTCGCTGATGATCTTCTCGCTCGGTTCTTCGAGATCGGCAATGAATAATGCCTGACGAAGAAACGGATACTGATTCATCAACCTCTTGACCTTTGGCGAACTTGTCTTCAATTACTGATACCTCCACGTTCCGTAGTTTGTTAATGCTGGCGTTCCGCCAACTAGTGAGCACAATCACTCGTATATGATTATAGCATATTTATAGATTATTGTCAACCTGTAAAGGGTTATTATTCCAGTATATTGCCCGAAAATATGAAAACGAGCGGCTATTAGAAAAAGCAAAACGTAAGTTGGCTGCCCCCGACAAAACTCGTTCATTCTTAGATGGAAAGGAGAAATTTTGTCAGGTCAGTACGGATAGATCTTCGCCAGCCACAAAGTGGCTAGGTGTCAAGATGACGGTTGGTGAATGAAGAACGCCCTGATCGGTTGATCAGGGCGTTCTTCGATTGGAAAAATTTATTTGTGTATAAAGACTGGTGTGCCGATGACTGTCCAGTTGTAAACATTCTCTGCGGGGCCTGTGCCAAGTCTGACGCAACCATGGGAAACAGGTGTTCCAAGATGTGCTTCACCTTCTTTATAGCCGTTAGGCCATTCCGGAAGTTCGTGCAGACCGTAATCGCCATTGAATTGCTCCCAATAGGGCATCCAAAGACTATACTTTCTTGACCATTGTTTGGGGTTTTTTGATGTGATATGAAAGGTGCCTGTCGGAGTGGGCATACTTGGTTTGCCGGACGATATAGTGAAGCATTCTAAAACAGCCGTTGATTCAACCTTGCAAAGCTTCTGGTGTGTTAGATCGACGTCGATATATTTTCCCTCAAAGCGGCCTGGAACTAGTCCTTCTGAAGGAAAAACCTTCACTTCATCAGGTGCTTGCGTGTATGTGGCCAGCGCAATTTTTATTGGAGCAGCTGCAGCTGCGTACACTTGGCTTTTAATTTGGCTCAGGGCAACATTTTTATCCACATATTTACCTTCTTGTCCTGGATCGATAATATTACCGTCGTTTGCATTGACTTTTTTATCTCTTTTTTCAATTTCGAAGTTCTTCGAAATTTTATTTATGTATGCTTTTATATTATTTTCGTTCAGAGTTACACTAAATTTGCCGATATCATTCTTGAAGCCCAGCCAAAGTCCTAGCTCTCTTCTTGAAGGGGTAAAACTTTTGTCCTCATAACTGAAGGTTAAATTCTTTTGTAGAATATTTTCTGTCTGAGTTTTAGCCTCTGAAAAATTAGCGCTTGTGATATTGGGTTTTACTGTGTTGGAAGACAGAACAATTGTTTTATTTGTGTTATTGGCCAAAGATATTATTTGGCTCGGCAAGTCGTCCGCTTCCACCATCTGGCCATTGGATCCCTCAACTTCTTTTATTTGACCGTTCTCAATTGCCAAAGTTGCGTCTTTTGGCTCAAAATTTAATTGATTGATCGCTATCTTCTTGAACTCTTCGTATTTACTGTCGTCGATCTTCGGATCGATTTTTAAAGAGCTTTTGATAAAATAAGTCTTGCCTGATTTAAATAAATGCCTGACAAATGAGACATCTCTTCCGGTGCTATAGCAGTTGTTGGCTATAGTTGTTGAATCAAGTGTGAGGCCGGTGTCTTTGATATATGTCGTGATTTCTTTATTTTCTGTACGAATAGTAATCTGTTGATCGGCATAATTCTGAAAATTTTTGTCTATTATTGCTGATGCTTGTATCTTGGTCAAGCCGGAAAGATCTATGTTATTAGCTGAAACATTTTTGTATATTTTTCCAGCGTAGGCTTTCTGGTAAAAAAATAAGCTGCCCGAAGCAGCTAACAATAAAATTAACACAGTTAGAATCATCCCACCAATAATTTTTTTTGCCTTTAGTTCCATTTTTTTTGCCCCGCATATTATATAGATATATAGAGTATATCTAAAAATGATAAATGATGGCAAGGTCTAATGAACCAAGGGGTTGTGTTTTTTTTGCACAATTTGGGGAATACTATTTTGTTGGGATGGTGGGCCTGGCAGGGATCGAACCTGCGACCTACCGGTTATGAGCCGGCTGCTCTAACCACTGAGCTACAAGCCCTTGAAGGTATAAATTGCAGCATGTTATTTCTCTATTCTCATGCATTTACAACATACCAATTTTATCTGTAATTATCAACTACAACGGCAGATTTCCGAGCAAAGAACAATACTTTTAGGATGCAAGTAAGAAGTATCTGTTACTACACAATACTTTTTTTGTTTTAGCCCTTGACAAAACATGGGATGGTATGTTATACTTATATAATTTAAAAAATAAGTATGAAAAATTCATACAATTATGAACAAAAATAAAAACAAAATTAAATACATTCAAACAGCAGCTATCGCTCTGCTAATAGTTACTTCTTTTGCCGTAAAAGCTTTAGCTTCCGATATCACGCCTTCCAATGTCCTGACCGCTATAAACCAAGAAAGAGTGATGAGGGGTCTGCCCATTTTGTCTGCCAATACTGATTTGAATAATGCGGCTACTCTTAAAGCAAAGGATATGGTTAATAGACATTATTTTGAGCATTATGCTTTTGGTCTAGCGCCATGGGATTTCATGAGAAATCAAAGTTATGACTATATTTATGCCGGCGAAAATTTGGCAATGGATTTTTCAACCACAGAAGGAATGGTTAAAGCTTGGATGAACTCTCCTTCACATAAAGAAAATATTTTAAATAAAGATTTTAGAGAAATTGGCATAGGAACAGTAAAGGGTGTTTACTCGGAAGAAGAAAACAAGAGCCACAGTACAATAATGGTTTCTACAATGTATGGGACCCAAAAACCTAAGATATTAAAAATATTTGATGCTATCGTTAAATTTATAATACCAGGAAGATAAAAAGTGTGGATAACTACAGCTCGTAATGAAATAATCGTCTTCTATGGCCGATTATTTCGTATTTGACACTACAAAACTAATAATGATACGTTAAGCATCGTAAGCGGTTTTTTATGGTTTTTTCTTCAAAAAGTATGAAGAAGTATGAAAATCATGGGAAACCCAATTTTTACCTAAGCGAAAGTTTGGGCCAGAAAATAAATACAAAAGTTCCATTGTTCTCGAAAAGAAGTCTAGTTTCTTGCCAGAGGGGCAGCGAGTCCATTTTGCTGTACTGTGGAGACTTTTTGCTCTTTGGGAGGGAGCACTCTGTGAGAAAACTGGAGGCTTCGCTAGTTATCGATAAATAATTGGTTTTTTTAATAAACCCAAAACTCAGGAGGTGTTGAAGGAATGAATGGAAAGAAAATGTGTGGTTTTAAATTGTGTTTATTATTAACAGAAAGTGGTATATGAAAAAGTATTTCAGGAAGACGTTGGTATCTCTGATTGCCACGGGACTCATCCTCCCAACATGGTTGATATTTGGTGTGGCCAATGCAACCCATGCCAAAGCCTCGAATCCATTAATTGAAATTTTTACTATTTCTAATGAGTATTTCTCTCCGAATGGAGACGGAGTAAAAGATGCTACCGAAATTGAATTGAAATTTTCGGAGCAGGTAAAAGTTAGTTTAGATGTATTTGACTCGACCAATAACCTTGTAGAACATATTTATGATTCTACCGGCGTAATTGATCCAAAGACTAAAATTTGGGATGGAAAAAAAGATGATAATACTGCGTTCCCAGATGGGCGATATCTCGCCACAATTACGATTAATGAAGGCCTAGGAGATGAAGCTGTAGAATCAGTTGAAGTCTATGTTGATAATAGTCTAACGGGCTCTGTGGCTTATTCGACTCTTGAGCCAACATCTGGACCAGTTGTAGCAACTTTATCATCCGTGTCAGACCCAGTACTTACTGTGGTTAACAATGAAGGCAAAAAAGATTATACTTTTGTCAAAAACGCATCGTTTACTTTTGTATTTGAGGATTTGGCAGGTAATAAAAAAGAGCTTGTTGCTTCGGTAAACAATATAGAAAATGTATTACCTTATTTGAATGATGTCGCTTTTAAGAGCATCAAAGACTCGGTCGAAAGTAAGCTTATTTTAATTGATGGTAGCTACTCGCTAGTTATTGATGGAAACCCTGTGAGTAATTACGCGATTGATTTTGACGGCACAACCGTTTCTGAAAATTTAGCTGGGATGGGCGGTTTAAAACTGGTTGATTCAACTATAACTGCCGAAGATCTTGAAGCTTATTATAAAGCTAGATTTACTGATCATAGCCTAGAGCCTTTTCTCAATTATTTAATCGAAGGCGCAAAAGGTTTGAATCCATTTGTATATGTGAAAAATGATGCTGGAAAGGCGACCTTAGTCGATGCAGCTAAATATAACTTGATTCCTAAGTCAGAGCCAATGGTTATTCCTGGCGATTATCCTGCTGGCGAGTATACATTGCAAGGACAGATAGAAGACTTAGCTGGAAATGAGACAACTCTTGAATTTAAATTGTCGGTGAAAAAAGCGATTACTACCATAGTCTTAGATACTGAAGTGGGAAAAACTTACAGGCTAGAAAAATCGAATTATAACGACATTGTTGTGGTTGCGACTACAAGTGGACTTCTTGATTTTTCTGAATTATTTGAGGGAGACTCAAACGTTGCAAGAACAAATGGATCTATCATGATAAGTTCGCATCTAATTTCCGGTAAAGTGGACGTTTTTATTCCTGAAAACACCATGATTTCTGGTCCTGATGACTGGGATGGTAAAATCTCAACCCCTTCTATCGAAAAATTGCTCGGTTTGAACTTGCCGAAGCAAGAAGGAGCTTATAGCAACATTGATTTGGTTGTATTTATGGGTTTAGAAGAGGGAAGTATTCACTTTTCAAATCCTGTAGAAATTATCTTTAGAGGAATGGCTGGCAAATCTGTCGGTATTGTTGTAAATGGTGAGTTTTCCGAGATTACTGAAACTTGTGATATGAATATGTCCGAGGAAGCAAACGAGTGCAAACTTGATTCCGCTGATGGCAAAGATTTAATTGTATTAACAAACCATTTCAGTAAGTTTGTTACATACGGTCAGAAAATGCTCACTGCTCCAGAATTCAATGTTTCACAAATTGAAGAACCTGGAGTCAGATCGATAGTAGTAAACTGGACAGGAAATGGCGCGGACTATTACCAGGTATTTCTCAATGGACAGATAAAAACTATCAAAGCTGCTAGCGGTAACGATGCGGGAGTAGCTTATACTGAGAAATTCGATGGCGTAAACTATGGTGATTACAGTATTTATATGCGGGCGCAAATCGGCGACACATATTCAAATAATTCACCATTTAAACTTGTTAGTTTCAAAGAACCGGTTGTGGCTGCTGTCCCTGTGATTACCACTGCTGTTCAAGTGACTCAAACTACCGGTAGCCCTGCAGTTGCTAACAATCCCAAGCCAGCTGAGCAGAAAATCGAAGATAATAGTGATGAAGATGGTAAAATCAAAGGCGAGTCTGATCCTGTTGACACTCAAGATGAAGACAACAAAGTAAATTGGACGCCTTGGATAGTTTTATTTATTCTGATTCTTTTAGCTGGAGTCGCAACCGGCGGATATTTCTACTGGTTCAATGGCGAAGAGGAAGTACAGACTACTGTGAAAGAAGTTAAGGAAGCTAAGGAGGAGATAATAAAACCTCAAGTAGCTGCAGCTCCTGTCACACAAATCAAAAAGAAGAATAATAATAGCAATAAGAAACAGAAACGCTGGTAAGAAAAAAAGAAAAAGCTCTCCTCGCAGTAGGAGAGCTTTTTTAGTATAATAGTACTAAAGTGAAAAAATACTTTGCAAAAATTAAAAACGGCATAGAGCAATATATTCCAATGACCCTCGGAAGCTTATTTGTGTTTGCATTCACTGTTTATCTGTTTGTGATAGTAGGGCGCTCCGTTTGGAATAATTATAATTCAAATAAACAAATAGGAGTCGAGGAATTGAAGTTGGTTCAGCTGCAAGAGGAAATCAGCAACTTGAGCAATCAAATTAACTATTACCAAACGTATTCTTATAAGGAAAAGGAAGCCAGGGCAAAACTGGGCTACAAGAGACCTGGTGAGAATATGATTATTTTGCCTCTTGACAGCAAGGAGGATAAAGTTTCAGATCAGCAACCTGGTGAGGTTAAAATTAAAACTGAGAATTATCGTCTTTGGTGGGAATATTTTTTTGGTAATTGAATATTGTAATGTAATCAGTGAAATTGGAGGGTTATGAAATTGGGTTTACGGTTAGAGAAGAGTTGGAAACTGGGCAAGACAGGCAAAATTTTGCTTTTAACTCTAGTATTGATATTGGTAGTAGGGGGATATTTTACATTTTTTTTCTATCCAAAAAGCGAGACGAAGCAAAGTGGTTCAGTTTCGATTGTGGAGCCAAAAAAAGAGTATCCTATTTATTATGTAATTCAAGACAATAAAGCCAGAGTCCTTTTGTATGATTTGGTTGAAAAAAAGAACAGGGAGATTCTTAGCGCAGACGTAAGTAATGAATGGTCTTTCGGGGTTGACTATTCAGAAAAACGCAACGAGTTGGTTTACGGTGATATAGCTGGAATTTGGACCATGAATTTGGAATCCAAGGAGAAAAAACAGGTCGTAGCAAATAGGGTTGCTGCTCAAGTTAAAGAAGGCACAAATGGACAAGAGCCAACTGGGTTTTCTGCGCCAGAGTATTCGGACGACGGAGAACATATAGTATATAGAGGTACGTTTGAGGACGGTCCAGGGGCGGTGTCGTATATAGCCAATCCTGATGGCCAGGGCTCTCAAAAGCTCAAAAATTTTTATTCTAGAATCGGTATGAGATGGACTAACGACGGCCGATACGTTTCTGCCACTGGCATGGACGGGACCGCTTTCTCTGTAGCTAAAAAAGATCCGATCACTCAAAGCACTACTTTTGATACAAGTGAGAAGACAGGATCGTTGATTAGCTGGGATTTTAACAAAGATCAAAGCAAAATAATATTTTCTTCAATTGTATATTCATCTGATAACAAAGAAGTTCCAAAAATGTGGACAGTCGACTTAGATGGCAAGAATTTGACTGAAATTAATCAGAATGCCGGCCAAGTTTCCGAACTGATTTATGATCAATATTCTGAAAAAGTAATTTATTCAAAAAACGATTTGACTAAAAAAATAGGGTTGGGTCTGTTTTCATTTGCCGCAGGGGAATCTGCTCAAGAGTTTCTTAAAGACGGTGATAATATTTTAACGCCAATCGCACTGAACAAAGAATATTTGGCTTACTCTTCACAGCCAATACTAGAAAACGGTTCTACAATCAAGGAATTAAATTTAATGAATCTTGCGGATAAATCTGTATATTCGATAGGGGAGGCAAAAAACATAGGCTTCGTTGGATGGATTTTTTCTGGTAAATACAATGAACTTGCGGAAGTTCCCAGAGTAACTCCAACCGACAAGGAGAAAGAAGCATACTCTAATAGCTTGAAAACCCACGGATACTTGAGCCAAAGTTTTTATGATTATTGTTGGGATTATGATTGCCAGTCGCCAACCTATCCATACACCAAGAAGACTACCGGTGGAGGTATTCCTGAGATTGTTGAACTATCAGTCTCGCCTATAAAACTAACCGGTGAAATAACGTTGCCGGTCGTCTACTTGTATCAGGACAAGCCATTTACTGACGAGCAAATTGATGTGGTCCATAATTCTTCAAAGGACTCTTTTAAAAAATTAGAAAATTGGTTGAATGCCCAAGCAAGTGGAAAGGCAAAAATCACGATTGAAAATAAAGGAAAAGTACAGCTAAAAGATGAGTGCGTTAAATATTTTGGTACAAATAAAGCCTATGATCCAAATTGTGTTAGAAGCGAAATCGTCAAATCCGTGGATAGCTTGAAAGACTCTCCGGCGATTATAACCGTTGGAATGAATATCAGCGCATATGTTAGCAATCGGGTTCAGTTCGTCGATGGCAATAAAAGTTTATTCATGTTGTCTTTCAATGTTGCTGATACTATAAAAAATTACCAAGAATCAACATATCTTACTGATGCTCAAAAAATAGATTCAATAGATAAAATCTTTACAGAGGGCAACTACATGGGGCTCGACTACTCCGTAAAGCAATTGATGACTTTATTCGGCGCTAAGGATAAAAATGCTACTTATAAGCAACCCAAAGATAGCAATTCGCCGGGCTGTTTTGTTGATCAGCCGAATGACGTAATGTGCGACAGTATGTTGAGCGTTCAAACAACCTACAAATCTTACTCCGAGAAAGTATTTGGCGAAATTACCAAAAAAGAATTGGGTTGGTTTGACGCGGATGGAGACGGAGTGAATGAAGCGGCTGACAGATGCCCGTTTGATAAGGCCAATAAGTGCTAACAGGTTTTATAAAGTTAAAAGGCGCCATCGGCGCCTTTTAACTTGAATTTTTTTTTATTTACTGGTAAGATATTTAAGTTGACGCGGGGTGGAGCAGTCCGGTAGCTCGTC
>JBBQQK010000035.1:0-9845 GCA_038216025.1 Patescibacteria group bacterium | reverse complement strand
AACTCTTGGAGTTGGGCCTCGATAGACAAAATTTGTCGTTCTTCTTCCTCTGACGACTTCCTGCAATAGATGAAATACTTTAACATTTTTCCCTCCTTATATTTTGTCTATTAAATGCTTTCTGAAATTACACCGACAATTGAAATCTTGCCAATTCGCCCGAAGGGCGATAAAACCGTCGGCTCTGAAGTATGAATACATCATGCTTTCTGTGTGTCACACAGGAACCGCATTTTACTGGACGGAAAGTTAGAAATAAATTTTGAAAAGCCCTATGATTTACTCTACAAATTGCCAGCCGAAGCACGGGCTTTCAGCCCGCGCGAGGCGGTCTCCGAACAATTAAATACGCTATGGTGGTGTGTTCTGTCCGATGCTCGAACTTTTTTCGAACAGAATTCAATGTAATTTTATAGTAGCAATTTTAACCCTTATTTTCCAGAGCAATTTTAATGTTCCGCCTTCGCTCACCCCGCAAAATGCGGGGGTTCGCTCGGCGTGTTTTTGTGCGGTCGCTGGAAGGGTTTGGGGAGGCCCCGACACCAGAGCAAGCTCGGTGATGGGGTAAAAAAGCGCCCGCACATTTTGTGGCAAATTTTGTGGAGCAAAAAAAGAGGAGGGTTGGGGAGGAGGTTTTTTTGCTCCGTTTGGGGTTAAAAAGGAGACGGGATTATTTTATATTTTTCAGCTTTTGTGTTTTTGATTTAAAATAAATACATAATTAAAATCCAACAAGTGGAAGTATCGGAATACCAGTGGCTAAATTATGAGAGTGCGTTAAAGATTTTAACATATGAAGAAACAATCAAATTGCTTGAAGATGTTGTTTGTCAATTAGGTCAAAAGTAAAAAAAGAGGTGAGCAGAATCGAATTCTTGCTCACCTCACGGTAGACTGACCCATTGTCCAATCAGCGAAAGCAGCAGCTCGGCCTCCTCGGCTGCACTTTTCTTGCGACCGTTGACCAAAAAGCCAATCGGTATTCCTAGCTCTTGAGCTTGGCTTGTTGCAATTTGAACCTCTAACTGTTGCTCCCGCTTAATGAACTCGGGATTACATTGCCTGTCAGGTCGTCCAGCGCCATCTTGTATTCTGCGTTGGAGAATAGTCTGAGTGCTTGCTAACACAACAATGTAAGCCTTCATCTGTTCTTTGTCCCAAGGTTGAATTTGGCGTTTGCCATAATTCTCACCATTGATGTCGAAGAAACAGAAGTGCCCATCACATACCCTGATTGTTAAAGGGTCTAGGCGGTCTCGTTCATATATCCGCCTGTTCATTTCAGGACGAAGTTTTCGCCTTGTTTCCTCTGGTAGTTGCCTCAGTTCTGCAACCGTTGCAACGCCTGCCAGTTCACACATAATGTCTGTTCCGACTGTCCGTTCGAGGATTATACTCTGTTTATGAGCTAGTTTCTCGACTTCTTGGATTATCGAGGTCTTTCCGACTGCGGGAACACCACCGACATATACAAACAACCGCCTCACCCCCTTTATTTGGTGTTATGCTTCTTGCTTTGAAAGCCACTTGATGAATTCTTTTTCAGCACGGCCCCATATCTCGGTTACTGCGTCAGAGTCCGATTCACGAAGTTCTCCCATAGTAAGATTCTTTGGGTTATGGTCGTCAGGAATAAAAAGGCGATCAATGAAACTGCCTTTCCTTCCCATTTTTTCAGGAACACAGCCAAGAGCACTACCAAAAAATGTGACAGGCTCGCTACCTGGCTCACAATAGGCAACAG
This sequence comes from Patescibacteria group bacterium, assembly GCA_038216025.1. Lineage (GTDB taxonomy): Bacteria > Patescibacteriota > UBA1384 > XYA2-FULL-43-10 > 1-14-0-10-43-13 > JBBQQK01. The sequence continues at coordinate 8,101 of JBBQQK010000035.1, read as the reverse complement.
AACAAGTAATCATTGCCTTTTTATTTTCAGTGTTCTTGACTATATCGAAAAATCTTTCAATGCCCAGACCTTCGTCTACCCAACGAACATACACACCGGGAAAACTGCCGAATTCCTTAACAAAAAAACCAGAATCCATTTTTACACAAGGTTTGTTAATTTTATCTGCTATCCATTTTGCGGCAAAAGCAGCGACTTCGGCAGTAGTATTCGCTTGAATCTCTGGAAATTCCATCTTTGTGGCTTCAACTTTGTATTCATAAGGAGTAACAGCATTTTGCAAACTCTCTACTTTTCTTGAATTGCTCGTTATCAAAGTAATTATTTTGTTCATCGTATTTCCTTCTTTTAATTATAGCTATGAGGTTGCTCTTTAGGCATAGGATTCAGGTAATTATCAATATCTTTTAAACCAAGCTCCTTAAATACCCTTCTGCGCTCCCAGCAAGGAGGGCAAGAACCGCAAGGAGTACCTTTCTTGACACATGTTTGAGTATGTTTTAGAGGTATATTGTGTTCATGGCAAAATTGGATATAGACATCTTTATCAAAGTAATTGCCGAATGCCGTTTCGATAGGTATGGAGATGAACTGCCAATCCCAATCATTCATTACCTGGCACATTTGAAGATTAAGTCCTCTCGTCCAAGTCTGAGAACAATGATATGAACCGTCCGAAGAAACGTGAGAAGCAAAAACCGTTTTGACATCTTTGCCTTTTGACTTTAGTGAGTAAGCAAACTCCATACCTGTGAGAAATATTATTGGGTTTCTGGCAGGATATGAGATATTCTTGCAACGTTCATCGTCGGTCATTGCGTCTTTAGTTTCTCTTAACATATCTTTGTATTCTTTGGCTGGCGTAGCTACGCTAATTTCGGTCACCGAGTGGTAAAGTTTAGGATAGCGTTCTTTATATAATTTGTCATACCAATCGACAGCGGCGCGCTCTTCTTTGTAAGCCGATTGTCCACGGTTGATAAAGAACGGAAAAACTTTATAACCGTATTCTTCCATCAAAATCGCTAAGTTTGCAGTTGAATCCAGACCGCCAGACATACAAGCGACCACTACTGAACCTTTTTGAGGCATTTTTGCAACGTAACCTCTCTTGCTGATAAAGATTTTATCGAGTTGCTTGAGAAGAGCACCATCTTCGTTGTCTTTGTCCGTAATTTTAAATCTTCCAGATTGATTGTTCATAAGTTTATACATTCACAACCTTTTTTCTTCTTAATTGTTCTGTTTCAAATTTGTACCAGTCAGCTATTGTTTTTCGAGCCAAATCGAAAGTTTCTTTGTAAATATGAGCGTCGGTTATCACTCCGTCTAATGAACCGACAATAATTTTTTCTTTTCGGTTTTCACAAATTTTCTCTGCCACAATTTCCGAAAGTTTGGCTATAGCCCAAAGATTGGCATAAGATTTTTGAAAAGCGTCAATCGAACGAGCATTAAATATGGTGTCTAAAATCCATCCGTCTTTTATCGGTTGCATTCTGAATTGAATTGAAACCAAGCAAGGCAAATAATCATCTCTCGGAGACTCAAGCACTGCTTTATAGTCGTCCCAAGTCGGAAATACGATTACAGCCTTCTTGCTTTCTGGAATTTCGCTTAATCTGGCCACAACAAAATCAATCATTCTTCCTTCTTTGATTCTGTACCAATAACTCTTTTTTTCTCTTGGAGTAAAACTTGGTATTATATCAACATCGAACATATCTTCATTATTGAAAGTAAGTTCTAAAATATGCCGAAGATTTTCTTTATTACCGAATTTCTTAATCAGCTTGTCTGGAAGTTTCTGGCTATCTGTGCGAACCCTTACGTTTCTAATAGCCGCTCTTAGTCTTCCTTCGTCGGAGCAAATTTCGCCTTTGTCGAGAGTTGCTTGCACCAGACTAAGCCACGTCTCGCCAAGCGTTGCCCCATACACATTGATACCAAAAGGTTCAATAAATTTATACATTTAACCTCTGTTTATTGTAAGAACAATGAATTCCTAACAGTTTAGGTTAATTATATAGAAAAGTATATAACTTGTCAACCAAAATCAAGTTTAGGATTGGCTAATTTTAGTAGAGCAATTATTAAGATCTGGTCGCCAAAACGTTTTGGTTTTCTTTGAATGCTTTAATTAATGTTTCTGGAACTTTGGGGAGCGTCCTCAAAGTTCGGTTGCAGAATTTTCTGAAAGATCACGAACAGTTTTTTTTCAATCGATTACCGCAATCGAAAAAAAACTACCTGTCCTTTGTTTGGTCAATGAAAAAGATTACGATAATTATCCTGACAAAATTTCCATAATTGGAGGAAATTTGATAACACTAAAAAAGTACTCCAATCCAAGAGAAATTAAAGACATCTTAATAAAATATTATGAGGACCTAGAGCCACCCGTAAGCAGAGTAAATGTACTTGTAAAGTTATCTACCATAAAACAGGCCAAAGAACTTTGTACTGAATTGGACATAAGTAAATCAGAGTTGATTAGAAGAGTTATTGCCAAAGAATATCGTAGGATCTTCGAATAATATTTTTTTCGTTCTTAAATTCCATTCCAAATAGCAATTTAATAAAATGAGACATCAAGGGCTAGGTCAGGTATATTAGTTAGTTACTACACTAATTAAATAACCTAAAGAAGGAACCAAGATGTCTCGAGATCATCTTACACATGACGATAGGATTCGTCTAGCCTCTTTGAAAAGAGCAGGCTTAAAACAAAAAGAAATTGCTAAACAATTAAACAAAAATCCATCAACAATTTGTCGGGAACTCAGTAGAAATGTCACCTTAAATAAATCTGGTTACAATGTCTGGATAGCTCAAGAAAATACTGATCAAAGAAGGTTTTTAGCTAACCAGCACTTCCGTAAAATTGAGCGGAATTCTTGGCTTAAAAAGCACATCAAAAAGAAGCTTATACTGGACTGGAGTCCAGAGCAGATCGCCGGCAGATTGAAGCGCGAAGAAGGAAAAACAGTTATCTGCCATGAGACCATTTATCAATATATTTATGACACCGGAAAAGAATTAACCAAATGTTTAAGATACAAGAAAAGTAAATACAGACGAAGACATGGTACCAAAAAGCGTGAAGACGAGCGTGAATTAACTAGAAAGAGACGAATTGATCAGCGACCAGATGTGATTAACGGAAGGAAAAGAATTGGTGATTGGGAGGGCGACACAGTTCATGGTAAGGACAATTCCGGAGCTATTGCAACCCATGTCGATAGGAAGAGCGGTTACTTCTTGGGGGGCAAATTAAAGCAGAACAACGGCGATACTTTCAAAATTGCGACCCTAAAAAGTTTTGAGAAAGTACCGAAGAAAAAGAGGCTTTCTTGCACTTATGATAATGGCCCGGAAACAAGTGAGTTTGAACTGATTGAACAGCAGTTAAAAATGACCATTTTCTTTGCTTGGCCTTATCATTCATGGGAGAGAGGAACCAATGAGAATGCTAATGGGTTGCTTCGGCAATACTTTCCAAAAGGCACACGCTTTGATACGGTGACACAAAGAGACGTTGATAGGGCTGGAAAGCTCCTCAACAACAGACCAAGGAAACGACTAAAATATCTGACACCTTATGAGGTTTTCATAAAAAATTGCGTTTCGGACTAGAATTCAGGGTTCTTATGTTGACAGACCGTTAATTATATAGTATAATAAACAAAATCTTTAGTTTGGTATAATAAACTTTAGAGTACTTTGACAAATAGGAGTTGCTTATGAATGTAGATAAGCTTGGGCAAGAAGAAACAAATCGATCTTCTCAAGCTGTGTCTATTGTGAAGCAACTTGAGATACTGAGAATTGAGTGCCAAAATGCAAACGATCCGATTTCTGAATCGGCTTGCAAGATGGCTATTTCCTCACTGACAATTTTGATTGTCAAAGAACATCCACCAAAGCGGTGGGAACCAAGCATAAGGGAGTAGAGTAATGAAAATTCTTGGTAGAATCAAGGAAACATTCTTGATAGTAATAGTATCTTTGTGGCTGTTTGGACACTTGACAAAGACTCTTGTCTGCTTGATGGTGTCCATGCTATCCCATTCACTTTTCCGTACTGCAATTCTGCAAAGGAGGATTTCGAGATGATTCGAGACATGGCCAAAAAGGTAGTTGAGATCCTCAACGATCGTGGGTACTACCCTCGAATCGATGAGATTTCTGCATTCCCAAGCGTTGCCGAAGTTTTAGTTCGAGGCAAGGCTTGTGTGAATTTCTCGTCAAATGATTATCTGGGGTTTACAAGACATCCTAAGATAATTGAGGCGTCTTCCGCTGCACTTGCAGAATACGGTTCTGGCTCTGGTGGGTCCAGACTCACGTCTGGCACTCAAACGTTGCATCGACGTCTCGAAGCGCGGATCGCGGAGTTCAAGGGAAAGGAGGATGCGGTTGTATTTTCTGCTGGTTACCTCGCGAACACTGGGATCATCCCGGCGTTAGTGGGAGCACCACTGAGATCACTTATAACTTCATTCGACCCCGACGGCTCAATTCTTCCGCCATCCGAGATTTTTCTGGACGAGCTGGTGCATTCAAGTATCATCGACGGGCTTTCGGTAGCCACTTCTAGGATATTCGGCAACCGGACAAGGTTCCGTTTCTACAATCACCTGGATGTCGACCACCTTGAGTCGTTTCTCTCGAGCTCAGAAGCCGAGAACAAACTAATCATCACTGATGGTGTATTTTCTCTCCATGGTCGAATGGCACCTCTCGCTAAGATAGTTGAGGTCGCCAGACGGCATAAGGCGGAAGTCTACGTCGATGATGCCCATGGTACTGGGGTTCTCGGTGAAACTGGTCTCGGCACAGCAGAACACTTTGGTGTTAGCGAGGAGATTGACTTTCCTATTGGAACTCTAAGCAAAGCACTCGGTGGTTCTGGGGGATTCATTGCCAGTAGTGCCGATCTCTGCAATTACCTTCGGGTTGCTTGTAGAACACATGTATACCAGACGTCGATGGCGCCAGCAATGGCTGCCGGGCTGATTACTGCTTTTGACCTGATTAGAGATGAGCCGGAGCGCAGGAAAAATCTTGCGAAGAATGCGACTCATGTGAACAAGGAACTGATTAGGCTTGGATTCGACACATTTGGTTCCAAGACACAGATTATTCCTGTTCGTTTCTGGACAGAACAGAAAGCTAAACGAGCAACAGAGATGTTACTCGATAGCGGGGTGTTTGCCCCCTGTTACTACTATCCTGCTGTTGGTCGTGATGAAGCCATGGTGAGGATTAATCTAATGGCCACTCATTCCGATGAACAGCTATCTATGCTTTTAACTGCTATTGAAGCGGCCGGTAAGGATACCGGGGTTATTTAGCTCGACTTAACCGGCTCAGCTCGTCTTCGGACATGCTGAGCCATTTTTTATATCTAAATTAATATGATAAAATAAAAACAAGATTTCCTAATCGGGGGGGGTAAACAATATGAATATCACTCAGTTTATTTTAATAGTTGCTTTGTTTAATTTTATTCTAAGTATTTTTGTACTAAAGAGTAATTTTAAGAATCCTCTGAATAAATCTTTTAGTCTCTGTGCGTTTTTATTGGGACTTTGGGTATTATTGAATTATTTATTTCAAAAATCAAATTCGATTACAATTTTACGGTCTATCTATGCTTTGGCGCCATTCATTATTTTGTCTGCTGTACTTTGGATTACTTATTTAAAATATAAAAAACTCGACAAAAAGATAATTCATACAAATATAATACTTGTTTTTATAAATCTGTTTTTCGCCTATCTGATGTTTACTAACAACAATATGATTTCCAGTGTGACAAACTACTACAAATATTCGACTGGGTATTTATTCAATATTTACACTTACTATATAGTTATGTTGTTTTTGGGCTTCCTGATTTATCTCATTGTAGAATATCGCAAATCTGATACTTATTATAGAAAACAATTAAAGCTAATTACAATCGGGATGTTTTTCGTTGTGATAATATCAGCTGTTGTCGGCTTTGTCTTGCCGGCAATCGGTATAACAAGGTTTAATGTTTTGGATAGCCCCAGCTCGATTATTTTTGTGCTTTGTGGTGCATATTCAATCATGCGACATGAATTGCTGGATATCAAATCGGCGGCGGCCGAAATCATTGCTTATGCTCTCGCTATTTTAATGTTTGTCGTTTTGTTTGTTGTAGATGAGGCAGGATTTTCGCTTAAAGTATTAGTTTTATTGCTAATCCTATTTGGTAGCTATACTTTGATAAAAAATATTCAAAAGGAACTGGCCAGTAAAAAACATATTGAAAAGCTTAATCGTCAGCTCAAGCAAGACAAAAAAGACCTCTTGGAGTTGGACCGAATGAAGAATGAGTTTTTACAGATGGCGACCCACGAACTTAATACTCCAATCACAGCCATACAGGGTAAACTTGATATGGCGGTTAGGGAAAATCTTTGCAAGCTAGATTCCGAGCAAAAAGCTTTTCTTGAGCCAATCCTTAATCAAACCACCAGACTTGGCCATCTATCAAACGACATCTTAAACACAGCCCGGATTGATCAGCGCAGATTGCCTATCAACCGATCGGAAACCGATCTTGATGCCTTAATATCGGATACAGTCAAGAACTTTGAAATCAAAGCAAAAGAGCAAGGCGACTCCATTGCATATATCCCAATGAGCAAGTCTTTGCCGAAGCTTAATGTTGATCAAAGCAAGATTGGAGAAGTCATTACCAATCTGATAAACAATGCTATTAAGTTTACGGAAAAAGGCAAGATCGCCGTAACTTCCAAGATAAAAGATGACGAAGTAATTATTTCTGTTTCAGATACTGGAGTAGGTATTGATAAAGAAGGTCAAAAACATCTTTTTGAAAAGTTCTACCAGGCCAACAGATTTAATCCCGATGACCCTCAGGAGCAACAGGGCACAGGTTTAGGTCTTTACATCTCAAGAAACATTGTCGAGCTCCATGGTGGCAAGATGGGCCTCATATCGGATAAAGATAAAGGATCAACTTTTTACTTTTCTCTTCCATTGGAGTATAAAAAAGATGAAGCAAAAAACAGTGATATATCGCATAACCCACTGGAGGCAGAATTGACCAGTGGTAAAACACTACCAACCAACACTGAGATACAAGATATTACCACTATGAAGACGGCAACGGCTGATACAAACCAATCACCTAAACCACCGATCAATAATCCAGATCAATCTACAGAAAATCCAACAAAAGCAAGTTAGAATATTTAAGTATATGCTCCCATAGAAGAGGTAACATGTCAAAAAAAATTCTTATCGTGGAGGATGACAAAGCTTGTTCCGATATGTACAAGATGAGGTTTGAGTTGAATAAGTGGGAAGTAACCCTCGCTTATTCTCCTGAACATGCTTTTACTATTTTTAAAACCGGTTATAATCCAGACGCCATACTGCTAGACCTAATGTTTCGAGGAATGCAAGGCGATGAGTTTCTGCACATTATCCGAAAAGATCCCCAAACCAAAGATACAGTCGTTGTTGTCCTTACCGCCATGAACATCATTGAGCCGACAAAGCAGACAGAGATCAGCAAAGAGGCAGACGACTATATTATGAAGATTAGTATTATGCCAAAAGAACTAGTTGAGAGGTTCAATGAGTTGGTTGAGAAAAAGCGGAAAACGATTTAATACACCTATTTATTAGGGCTTTGGGCGATGATCACTTTACTAGTAAAACTTAAGCTGTAAAATATAAAATAATCCCGTCTCCTTTTTAACCCCAAGCAAAACAAAAATTTTCCTCCCCAACCCTCCTTTTTTGCTTTGCAAAACTTGCCCCAAAATGTGCGGTCGCTTTTTTACTCCATCACCGAGATTGCTCTGGTGTTGTGGCCTCCCCAAACCCCTCCAGCGACCGCACAAAAACACGCCGAGCGAACCCCCGCATTTTGCGGGGTGAGCGAAGGCGGAACATTAAAATTGCTACTATAAAATTACATTGAATTCTGTTCGAAAAAAGTTCGAGCATCGGACAGAACACACCACCAAATCGGATTTCATTTCAATAAAAACCACCCGTTAGAACACGGGTGGTTTTTTACGCCACATCAACC
>JBBQQK010000034.1:0-10120 GCA_038216025.1 Patescibacteria group bacterium | reverse complement strand
AGGCACACGCTTTGATACGGTAACACAAGAAGATGTTGACAGGGCTGTAAAGCTCATCAACAACAGACCAAGGAAACGACTAAATTATCTGACACCTTACGAGATCTTTGTTAAAAATTGCGTTTCGGACTAGAATTCAGGCGATCTTTCACTATCTTTCGCTCAATATTCTTTGATATAATTAAACAAAATAAAGGAGAGTACTATGAAAAAATCCATTCTGAATATTTTATTCTTGATCTTTTTAGTTATCGCCGGATCATCTATGTGTATTCCGGATAGCAAGGAAGTAAATGCGTATGATAATAGCAGCTACAAGATCGACGGCTCGACTGTATTCATAAAACTTCCGAGAAACTTAACAGAAGAAAAGTACTTGAAATACACAAGACAAGAACTATCCCAAGAAGAACAGTCCGCCATTATTGATCAGCTAGATCAACTATCGGAGTCTATACTTCAAGAAAATTTTACAAAAACAGGACTCGTTCTCAGTTACCTCGTATACTATACTGATAATGATTTTACTCCGGTGATATCAAAATCTGCCCCGACGAATAGAGTATCCGCCGACAGTACAATCCCGAATCCAGATAATACTATAACTTTTAATTTTCCAACCGCATATGATACCTTGTATTGTAGACAGACAATAAGCGGGTGTACTCCGTGGACAATAGAACAAGCAGCTTTTTTGCAACAGTCAGTAAATGAGATGACTCCTATATACAGAGATATTTTTGGACCACCGTTCAACGCTCCGGATAGAACTTACCTGACTTCGCATGTCATCCACACACCAACCGCAACATCATTTATTGGAATGACTGATCCGGGAGGCGCCAGAATTAAATTGAGAGATCCATCTTCTATCGCTCCTGCTCCGTATGACCAAGATAAACTAACAGGAATGCCCTATAAAGCAATATTTTGGCACGAAGCAAATCACGCCTATTATGGCAACAACAATTTTACCTTAAAAAGTACCGAATGGGCCGAATCCATTGCGCAATTGGTAAGTTTTTTAGTGGCAAAATCGGTTGGAGGACAACCAAATGAAGTAGACTTTGATCGCTCTGAATACGAACAATACAACAACCCCAGATTGAGCAGCGACAATGCAAGCACCACATACTCACATTATGCTCGCTATACAACTTCTCCGAATGTATGGCTCAAACTGTATTTGGAAAATCCGAATATTCTCAAAGAATTTAATTCAGTGATTGCCTCCAATTATCTCTTGCCAGAATTTAAAGCAAGCCGAGAAGGTTTAGACATCTTGTACGGACTTATAACTACACCGGGCAAAACCGTCGAGGGCAAACCTTTTTACGAATGGTATGCCGATCAATACACAATTATGAAAACCAGGGGTACCAAGTTTGGAATCAGATTATCATCAAGTTTTAGCAATGCTACAATGAATATTTCCTATGTAAACTCAACTAAATCGGATGATTTGCCGAGTTCTGACTTAAGTCTCGCGGATCAATATAATTATAAGTTAGTAAACGATAAAAACGTAACTATTTACCAGACCACCAACCCTCTATCGATAAATGGCTACTCCTCGATAAATATCACCAGTCATTTCGGCTCACAGTTACCAGAAGGAAAGATTTGCGCCGAAGCTACGTTGGTATCAAACGGGGTAAAAGCCAGCTCATGTTTCTTTTTCAAAGGCAATTCGACGAGTGATCAAGAGCTGGGCATCACTGGAATTATCGGGGGAATTGAGGATCTCCAAACAGCTGGCACTGTCACTATATATCCGGACCAAAACCAACCGATAGAACCTTTTGCGACAGCAGTCGTTAATGGCGGATTTCGATTGCCACAGCTTTACTCAACTGGTGGCAGACTTAAACTAGTTTATCACCCTGCGAATCCTTCCAGCACTGACATTATCCGGTATGTAACTAAACCGGAAAATAATTACTATTTCTCGATTATAAATATTGAGAAATCTCCAAACATAAGTCAGCTCAGTTCTTCGGCAATAGTCAACGGCACATCGACTATTACTCTCGGAAGCAATGACTCTGCTAGCTATTTCGTAAAGCAACAGGGCAAACCAAAATATCTTTATGCAAAATCTTTTAATAACTCTGGGATTAATTCTGTTGCAATGGCGCCTTTAATTGGCACAACTCCATCCTTGACCACAGAAGATAAATATTACCTGTATATATCCAAACCTGATGGTATTGGAACCAATGGCTCGGATTATTCGTTCGGATCCGTTGTCGATATGTATATTTCGAAGTGGTCTGATAAAGCCGCAATTGACAAAGGCGAAACAATAACCTACAAAATAATGGCTACAAATATGACTAGCACCTCAATAAATTTTACCTTAAGTGATTCGGTCGCTAATATAGTGAGTTCTGGATTTTCACAGCCGACTTCTATCTCAGACGGCGGAAGTTATGACACATCCACCCAAACAATCGAATGGCCTCAAATGAGTCTACAAGCCAATGAGTCGAAGAAAGTTATCTTTAAAATGATCTACTAGTCCGATCATTTATTGCATATCGTACAAAAAAGTCCCTTGCGGAGCCGGCGGTTATCATTGCGATAGATTCTGAGCCCAAATCTGCTCTAAATTTGTCAATTCAACATTAAGAATATTTTCTAATGTCCCAACATTCACTTCTCTGGAAAGGTCTTTATTCATCGAGCTATACAACTCAATAAATTTATCTCTTCCATATTTATCGATCACAAACCGAATAAACGAGCCGGCCATTGGGTAGGACAATCGATCATCTATTTCATACCACACGTCATCGTTTATCCAATCTTTTATTTCCGCTAATCTTCCGCTGGCAATAAATTCTTTGGCCCAATCATCATGAGTTTTACCGTGCCAAGTTTCTGACATGTATTCTGCTAGTCCTTCTCTGAAAAGTTGGGGTGGCAAGCCTAGGTCATGGGCCAATAAATGAGTGTCTTCATGTGCTCCAATGCATTTTACTTTTTCATTGTAAACGGCATGAATCTCAAATCGTTTGGTGTCTGCGTTTCCGTTCCCGTCATCTCCCATCGCCTCAGCTTTAATTTGGTTTGAGGGATAAAGAAAGTAGATAATTTTCCGATCACTTTGAAGGCCAAGAAAATCAATAATTTTTTTTCTGGCATTTTCTTGGATGTCTATAATTTGTTCTATGTCCTGTTCGGCTAAAGAATTTGCTTGTACATGAAATTCATAGTTGGTTGAGTTGTAGGTGATAAAATTGTTCATATGAAATATTATACAAAACGATTAGATGAAATGATAGTTATTATCGACCTACAAATCAAGCCTTGAAAACAGGACATATTAGATAGTATAGTAAAGAAAATTGATGATAATAATCACTGATAGGAGAATATGGAACAATCAAAAAAAGTTATATTAACAGGCGATAGACCGACAGGTAAACTTCACCTTGGTCACTATGTAGGTTCGCTTCAGAATAGGATAAAGCTGCAAGAAGAGTACAAGCAATTTATATTAATTGCAGACGTGCAGGCTTTGACTGATAACTTTGAAAATCCTGAAAAAGTAAGAAACAATGTTATAGAAGTCGCGCTTGATTACTTGGCTGTCGGATTAAAACCAGATCTAAACACTTTTATTATCCAATCGATGGTCCCCGAACTATCTGAGCTTACTATATATTATTTAAATTTGGTTACTCTTGCGCGTTTGCAACGTAATCCAACCGTCAAAGATGAGATGCAGCAAAAAGGATTCGGTACCAATTTGCCGGCCGGATTTTTGATTTATCCGGTTAGTCAGGCAGCTGATATTACTGCATTTAAAGCCGATCTAGTCCCAGTTGGTGGCGATCAGCTTCCGATGATTGAGCAAACTAACGAGATCGTCCGCCGTTTTAATTATATATATAAAACAAATGCTCTTATTGAATGTGAAGCTCTTGTTTCGGATATAGAAAGATTGCCTGGCACCGATGGTCAAGCCAAGATGAGCAAGTCGCTTGATAATAGTATTTATATATCTGATACAGCCGACGAAATCGCCCGCAAAGTTAAGGGCATGTATACCGATCCTAGTCATATCCGAGTGGAAGATCCAGGCAAAGTAGAGGGCAATCCTGTTTTTACTTATCTGGATGCTTTTGATGACGATCAAGAAAAAGTCAAAGAACTCAAAGAACACTATCAAAGGGGCGGTTTGGGTGATGTTGCCGTCAAGCAGCGGCTCACCGATATTTTGGTTTCAACTTTTGAACCTGTAAGGCAAAAAAGAGTAGAGTTTGAACAAGACAAAGACGCCGTCATGAAAATGCTTTTTGACGGAACTAAAAAGGCAAGAGAAGTCGCGGCTAAGACATTGGCAGACGTCAAAAAAGCAATGTTACTTGAGTACGCATAGATCAACTTTTAATAATATAGCGCTGCAAAAATTTAAACAGCCACTTGATTGAAAAAAGGAAATCTGGGCTAAAATATGGCCTTCCTATAAAGGGCAGAGCTACATTTTTTCTGGCGCTGGCATGCCGAGTAAAGTCAGACCTTTTCTAAGTACAATAGAAACACTCTTTGTGAGAGCGAGACGGAAGTTTATGGTTTCATCAGTATTTGAAGGGGCTAGCACGGGGTGTCTTCCATAAAAAGTATTGAATAATTTTGATAATTCGTATAGGTAGTTGCATAAAATGCTAGGAGAATATTGTTTGCCCGCTTCTTCGATTGCCGCTGAAAACTGAGAAACGGCTTGCAAGATGTTTTTTTCTTCTAAATTCAAGTCATCATATTTTTCAGGTGTTTTGATAGCGTTTTCAGCTTTGCTCAAAACGCTTTTGGCGCGGGCATACGTATATTGTAGATATGGGCCGGAATTGCCGTAAAAATCAGTAGCCTGTTTTAGGTCAAAAACAATGTCGGAATAAGTATTATATTTAAGCATATGATATTTTATTGCGCCGATAGTAACATCTTTTGTTGCAGGCGAGTCGGGATGAGACTCTTTTATCTTTTGTTCTACGAGCGATAGCAAGTCGTCTGCAAGAATTCCAATTCCAAGGCGACCGGACATTGCGTAATGGCTTTTATCGTCTCTGGTATCGATACCTAATTCACGAGCGGTCTCCGGGGATAAAAACACAATACCATAACCTACATGCATCAAGTTTTCGGCTTGCTTTTTAAATCCTAGTGCTTTAAGGCTTTCTTTGACAGCCATTTGCGGGAAGGTCTGTCGGACATCGACAAAGTTTACTACAAGATCGGCATGTCCAAATATGTGTTTTTCAATACCATCGGAAGAAGTCGTATAGAGATCTTTTTCCTGTAATTTTTTTGGCCACGCTCTATATCTAAAATCCTTAGCGAGCAAATTGAATTTCCACATATGGTAAGCAATGTCTTTCCCTGTATAAGTTGCGACTCCGTTAGACTTTACTATCACTTTATCTTCGCCTAAAATATTTTCAATAACCCAGCAACCTTCATTCTTGCCTTCTTTCACATGCTTGAAATGATGATTCAATTTTAATATCACAAAGGCTCTTCCCCAAAAACCTTCGTTAATAATGTCGTTTTCCCAAACCAAAAGATCATAATCAATATTTAGATTGTGCATTGTTTCGAGGTTTGAATATATAACCTTGGTTGCCATTTCTTTTGCAATATACGCACCATCACCGTTTTGGCTATCAAGCTCGTGAATAATTTTTTTCTGCTCTTCTTGGAGCTCTGGGCTTTTTTCTATTTCTTTCATCATTTGCACATAGACTCTGCCGGCGAAATGATCATACTTCTCACCTTTTTTCGGTTGTTCATACAATCTTTTTAGGCCCAAGGTTGTAACGGCAACCTGAACGCCTGTGTCATCCACATAGTATTGTGCCTCTATGTCATAACCTAAAAATTCCAATATTTTTTCACAGCTAGAACCCAAGCATGAATTTCTAAGGTGGCCGATGTGCAAAGCCTTATTTGGATTTACATTGGTATGCTCTAATACAACTTTTTTATTTTTACCTATATTTTTTTGCCCAAAGTCTTCTTTCGATAAACTTTCGTGCAGTACTTCCAGGAAAGATGTTTGTTTTAAAAATATATTGATAAATCCCGGAGCTTTTATTTCGATTTTATCGATAAGTTCTAGCTCTAGCAATTTTTCTTTTATTTCTTCGGCAATTTCAAGAGGCTGTTTTTTGAGTTTTCCGGCAAGAATTAAGGCGATATTTGTTGCCAAATCCCCAAAGTCTTTGTTGGACGGATTGTTAATTGAAAACTTTAAGTCAGAACTACCTAAATCTGTTGCTATTTGATTAATTTTTTCTGTTATAATTGATTCAAACATACTATAATAATATCATTCATGAGAGCGATTAACAAGGAGAAAGCGTACGATGTGTGCGACATGTCGCATATAGGGTGCGATATTTAGTATTATGACTAAAAAAAGGCTAGAATTTCTTCCTAAAATTAGTTCACTTAAAGATTTGCGAAGCCTCAACTTTTCAGAACTGGACAAACTTGCAGACGAAATACGTTGGGTTATTACAAATACTGTTTCTAGAAATGGTGGCCATTTGGCATCCAATTTGGGGGTTGTAGATCTAAGTATCGCACTACATTATATATACGACTCGCCGAATGATAAGTTGGTTTGGGATGTTGGACACCAGGCATACACACATAAGCTGCTGACTGGAAGATACGATAAATTCTCGACCATAAGGAAATATAAAGGACTATCAGGCTACTTAAAGTTGACTGAAAGCATTCATGATGTTTTTGGGGCCGGTCATGTTGGGACCGCCGTGTCTGCGGCCCTCGGATTAGCTGAAGCAAGAAATTTAAGCAAGAAGCAAAATCAAGTTGTAGCAATCTTTGGGGACGGAAGCTTGACTAATGGTCTAACCTACGAAGGAATAAACAACATAGGGAATAAGTGTACTGATATTACGTTAGTGTTAAATGACAATAAATACTCAATTTCCAAGAACGTCGGCGGAATTGCTAAATATTTGGAAAAATTATCTTCAGTACAATTAAGCGGAGAGCCATCTACTGATTTTGAGCAAGTTTTTCACGCGCTAGGATTTACTTATTTTGGTCCGATCGATGGACATGATATTGAAAAATTGGTAGACGTTTTTACACTTGCCAAAAAGACATCCGGTCCTAAATTGATACATGTCGTAACGCAAAAGGGAAACGGATATTCGTATTCTGAGTCAAAGCCAGATGCTTTCCACTTCACAAATCCATTTGTTTTAGAATCCGGCAAGATCGCAAAGGATGCGAAAAACTTAACTTACTCTAAAGCCTTTTCTGGAACCTTAATAAAATTAGCAAAAAAGAATAAAAAAATAATCGCTATCACCGCTGCCATGCCTGCTGGAACTGGTTTGGATAAATTCGGCGAGGTTTTTCCGGAAAGATTTTATGATACTGGTATTGCCGAAGAACATGCAGTTACTTTTGCTGCGGGACTAGCTCTAGAAAAATATAAACCGGTTGTTGCCATTTATTCTACTTTCTTGCAAAGAGCATATGATCAAATACTTCACGACGTAGCTCTACAAAAAATTCCGGTAATCTTTGCTATAGATCGGGCTGGGATAGTTGGAGCAGATGGCCCTACTCATCATGGTCTATTTGATTTATCGTTCTTGAGAAGTATTCCTAGCTTGGTTTTATTAGCCCCAAAAGATGAAAATGAGCTACAGCATATGCTTTATACGGCTACTTTGTATAATTCAGGTCCAATTGCAATTCGTTATCCAAGAGGAAACGGAATTGGAGTTAAAATGGATAGAAAATTCATCAGAATTAAAATTGGGCAAGCGGAAAAAATTGCAGATGGCAAAGACCTCGCAATACTGGCTATAGGATCGATGGTCCATTTGGCCGAATCCGCCGCACAAGAGCTGAAAAATTTTGGTATAGAAGCCATGGTTTATAATGCTCGTTTCGTAAAGCCGATCGATCAAAAAATGATTTTAGATGCAGCGAAAACAGGAAAAATATTGACTGTTGAGGAAAATATTCTTGATGGAGGCTTTGGTTCAGCGGTATTAGAAGAGCTTGAGAAATTAAATTTAAACCCTCAGGTTAAAAGGATTGGAATTAGTGAATTTGTGGAGCATGGAGAGGTGACGGTCCTACGGCAGAAGAATGGTTTGTCTATGGATAATATTGTTAAAAAGGCTCTAATGTTAGTAAAAAAATAATACATAACTATTTAAAATAATTTAAAACCCTCGAGCAATCGAGGGTTTTAAATGCGAGAATTGCTAAGAAATTATTTATTAAAAGTATTTCTTATAAATAGCCAGATTTTGTTGAGAAAACCCAATTTGTTAATTTTAAGATCTTGAGTTTTTGATGTCGAGTCGGTTTTAACGGTGGTCGTGTAATCATAACTGTTGCCTTGGGAAATATGTAATTTGTATGATCGGTCGTTGGCAATATTTTCAGATGACAGAGTGTAGCCACCATTAGCATTGGTTTTACTCTCTGCAATGATTTTTTTGTTGTCAAGAAGTTTGACATCTGCGTCTACTAGCGGTTTATTGCTGTTGTTAGTGATAACTCCAGTGAAGGTCTTTATGTTTATTATATCAGCATATAAAGAATCAATTTGGGCGCTATTTGTGGTAGCATTCGTTATGTCATTAGGATCAAGCTTGATATTTGAGGTAACAGGAACTGTCATAGCGGGAGCAATTTCTGTTACAGCGGGGGTAGAGACTGAATTATCGGCAACAACAGTTGGCTTGTTTGCAACTGGGGATGTCATCATATTCTCGATTTGCTCTGTTGGCGATATCTGAGTTAGATTAACAGGTACTTCAGTGGCTTGAATTGATGGTGTAACTGTCTTGTCGAGTTGAATATTTATTGTTGGTTTGCTGCCATCAATTGGAACTGTAACATCTACGGTTTTGTCGTTATATCCATCTGCTTTACCTGTAAATTGATAAGTAGTGCCAGGATTTAAGTCATAATTGATATAATAATTAAAATCGTTTCTTGATATGTAGTAGTTGTAATGCCACTCAGTCGGTGTCACTAAACCTTCTCCGCGAACTACGCATCTAGCTGGAACAATTCTGGCATCGGCTGAATCTACAATATTGAAGAATACAGTTCCACTTTTTTCAAGTGTAGATGTGACAACGGCATTTGGGGAAGATTGACTGATTGTAATTTCTTGTGTTTTTGGATCGGAAATATGGTTAACGCCTGAAACTTTCGCGCTATAAGTGCCATAAGGAATTTTTGTAATCTTCCAGCCAGCAGGAAGGCTAGTGCTCGTTCCGAAGCTTGCGCTGCTCCCGTTGTCGATTTTGGTTAATGTAAGGTTGTAATCAAAATTCTTGTTGTCTGAGCTTTTAATTATTGGCTCAACTGTGCCTGAAATCGTAGGAGAGTCCGTAAGCATATAAGAAAGGCCTATGGAATAGCTAGCAACGGATGGGACTTGGTTTCCGGTGAAGTATTTATTGCCATAAGCGCTAAACCAAGTTGTATCTGGAAACGAACACTCTAGAGCGTAATTTGTGGCTGATGAAAGATTTAAGGCGGATAATTCGCTTGCGTAGATTCTATATGTTCCATCTATGGCGGAAGATTTCTCGCTTCCGGCAATTTTCTGGCTAGGATTTTCTCTGTTGTATAAAGCGCAAGAAGCCCCTGAGAGATATTGCGAAGTATAGGGCAGTTTATACCAACCATTGTAGGTTACAGTGCCAACTAAAACTGGATGTTCCCTAAGTTTCATGTCGACCGTGGCATCTTCTCCAGCGGCACTGATTCTCTTAAAAAAATTCTCAGTTTTTGTATCATTGGTAGTTGTAGGTAAAAATGTAATCTTGTAGGCACCTTGTTTGGATGAGTCAGGAAAGTGATATTCTCCAAGGGCATTGGTTACTTGCAATGTTGAGAATGGCGTGCAATTTC
This sequence comes from Patescibacteria group bacterium, assembly GCA_038216025.1. GTDB lineage: Bacteria > Patescibacteriota > UBA1384 > XYA2-FULL-43-10 > 1-14-0-10-43-13 > JBBQQK01. Next base: position 187 of record JBBQQK010000034.1, on the reverse strand, counting down.
CGACGAATGTCATTTCAATGTCATATTTACAAGCAATTACTTTTGCTCCTACATATGGTGTGTTGTCGGCCTTAATAACTTTACCGTGAATTGTACCAGAAGCTGCTGTCGAAATTTGAGTCACAACCATGTTGCTGGTTACGGATCGATTGGTGTTTTGACTATCGAGATAGGTCAATGTAGCCTG
>JBBQQK010000033.1:0-10163 GCA_038216025.1 Patescibacteria group bacterium | reverse complement strand
GCAACCGTCGGCTCGGGACCGGAGTATTTTCTTACTACTAGTTTTCCGGCATTATTTGGAGTCGCGTAAGAATAATTATTATAAAGATCGGCAATCTCAGCAGTAGTCAAATCGCGGTTATACAATCTAGCCATACCAATTTGACCTTTGAAATAATCGTAACTTTGCAGCTCTCCGTTTTCACCTCCACCAAAATCAATGGCATTGCTGGCAGCTGCGGCTGTAGTGCCTAATGTTTGGCCGCCAGCACTGGTGCCGACTAGTACATTGTTAACATAAAGCTCTTCTCTAGCTGCTGTTTGTTGAAACACTATATGATACCAAGTATTGGGAGTAATAGTAGGCGTCAGAGAATAAACATTTTTACCGTTATAGTAAGCGTCAAACATTCTCTGTCCATCGCCCCAAAGATCGCACATTCTTACAATCAGATTTTGCCCGCCAACTAAACCGCGAACAATATTTTGACAACCATTCTGCTGGACCGTATCGTTGCCTAATTTTGCCCAAACCTCAAAAGCGCGAACAGATGATGATAGGCCGGCTATCGGCTGAGCAACGCGAATATAGTTCAAGCCGTTGAAATCCATTACCTTATCGGATGATCCGTATTTACTATCAACATATGGAGCGGTGGTATTTGATTTTCCAATTGCTAAATTATCGAGGTTAATAGTTAGCGCACTGGTATCTGCACCGACAGAAAAATTAAATACAAATTTTGTAACAGCTGAGTTGTATGTCCACTGTCTTGATCTAGCGGTGCCCCAATCACTTAGATATCCCCGACTGTTTTCTACTAGATTCCTCCAATCTGTTGTATTGTTGTTGTAAGTATGATCCCAATAACGCCAATCGGTTCCTTCATAAATATAAAACCGCGGAGCTCTTGCTAAAGTTGAAGTGTTGCGACTAAATTTTATCATGCCCATAATTTTAGAATACGCCGTCCAGTTTGCCGTTTCCGGAAGGGTGTAGGTAATATTATATTCCTGCGTCGCAGGAGTTGCAATTACTGCTTTTAATGACCCCGATCCTTCTTGCTTATTGGATGTGTCGGCACTTAATACCACTCCTGCATCAGCGCTCCAGCCGGTAGTGGCATCGCAATTAGTAACCGTAGTGGAGTCATAAAAATGGCCGTTGCCTACCATGTTATTGCCTGAAGAATCAATTATTTTTGTTCCCGAACCACCGATATCATTTAGATCCCAAGCCCCTTTTAAATCAGTGATTTCACGAATAAATGTATTGGTATTGCTGGTTGTTTCCGTTGCATTTGAGTTGCCATAATACATATATATAGTGGCAGTTGAAGAAGCACCAACAGATGGCACCTGTACCCAAACTTTTGCATTTTGACCGGTACCTGTGAATTTTTCTATCCAGTAAGGAATTTCCGTGTGGCCGTCACTGGAAGTGAAACGAAGATCAGTGCCGGTATTTTTGGCCGAGTCAAAAACTTCTTTATAAAAACCGGATTTATTTATTGAATTTAAATTTGAAATTTCGGTTGACGACAATGCTCGGCTATATATCCTAGCTTCGTCGACCGAACCATTAAAATATTTAGTGCCATAACGGCCTATTTCGAGCGCATCCGGGCTATAATCAATGCTGCCGCTGGCCGCAGTCGGGCTACCTAAGGCACTGCCGTCCACATACATTGCTAAATCAGTGCCGTTGTAGACGCAGGCAGCATGATGCCAAACATTATCATTATAAGTACTGCTGCTAGTATAAGTTTTTTCAACTCCACCAATTTTTATTGAACATTTTAGTTTGTTGTTGACAGAATCAACAGATAGCAAATAGCTTTGATTCGTGCCGTACTTGCCAATAATACCTCGATCAGACTGCGATGAAGAAAATTTAATCCACGAAGAAATTGTTAATTTGTCATTTACCTTGACTTCATTGGTTGTTGAGGTTGTTAAGAAATCGCTCGAGCCGTTGAAACTTATGCCGTTGCCGAACTGGCCGGCGACACTACCGGTGCCGGTTGCGGTTAGCGTATTACCCAGACCCGACGAATCGTTAAGGTCATCCAAAGGCCAGCGGCCAAGCTCGCCTTCGTCCAGTTTTACCTGATAATTCGATAGGGCATTGCTGTTGGTTGAATTGTCCACTGTGATCGGTTTGCGGTATCCCCAGTTTGAATTACCAGAGTCATTGGCCATCCAGTCGGTACCCGGCGTCCTAGTGGTTCTTAACTGAAACTTGCCGCCGGAAACGGATAATTTATTGTTATCAAATGTATATTCGCTCGAGGTGGCCATATCCCAAACACGATTTTGAGCCGCTGCCATTGCACTCTGACCGCCGACAAAAAAGGTATTAAACAATAGTCCTGTTATCAACAAAACATATACCCCAAAAGCACCCCAATGAAACTTTTTATGTTGAGGATGATGGTGCCAATTGTGATAGACCGAAGATTTAGCACACAAAAAATGATGTGCCCCGGAGAGAGGTTTAATAATTGGCGTAGAACAATGCTGATGGTCACAGTATGCTATTTTTCCCTCCAATACTTTACTTCTTGATTATAACTAAGTAAGCACCATCAATCAACCCTTCATCTTTCTGTCTACAGGCACATTAAAATTAATATATGAGTTACTTTTCAACTCAAAACTATCTCCAAAGTACAGGTTCTTGTACTTATGGTCTTTTAAGGCAGCTAGTCTTGATTTGGAATGTTTAACTTTGGTACTTGGAAACACATACTGTTCTTTAACTACTCTTAAGTAGTAGGTTCCTGCTTGGGCCAAGATACTGAACCTGCCGAATTTGTCGGTAGTTCTGGTTTCTTTAAGATCTCCAAACTTTTTATCAAATATTGAGACTACTGCGCCTTCAATAGGTTTCTTAGTGGTCGAGTCATATACCACTCCGGTGTGAGAAGATTTTATGGCTTTTGAAATAGAGAATCCTAGGGCAATAACTGTATAGAGAACAAATAGACCCATGTTTCTGTCGCTAGGCAGTACCACAGCAGTAAAGGCAGACATCAAGAAGCCAATGGTAAGCAAAGGGATGATCACATATGGAAGAACATTGGCAAGGTAGCCAAAGATATCAGAGGAGATAATCTTAAAGCGGATGAAAAGGTTTGGCTTAGTATTTATGTTATCAATTGGAATCTCTAAGTTTATCTGATTGTTTTCTGAGGTAACATTGATAGTCTGTCCTACATAGTGAGAGTTAATCCTAGCTGCGCTTTTGTTTATGGAAGCTATACCGTACTTAGCAAACAAAGAAGTCGGAAAACAAAATCCTTCTTTGGCTACAGATACAACATAGTTGCCAGCCGGAGGATTAAAGGCAAATCTTCCCCTGGGGTCTGTTACAATAGTGCCTTCCAGTTTCATGGTTTCTTGATTGAAAAGACGTACCAAAGCCATGTCTACGCTTTTGCCGGTGGCAGAATCATAGACTCGTCCCCATGATCGTCTTCTTTTTCTGATACCAAGCGCTTCAAGAGCAAGAGAGAAGCCATAAGTTACAAAGTGAATGGCGGCAGGAGCAGAACCAATTATGTTGGCGATGATAGGGATAAGAGAAAGGGTGGCGGTTGTGGCTACAACGTTTCTGGTAATTTCTGCAATTTTTTGAGCGACAGGAGAGTTTTGCAACGAGTCTACTATAGAAATTAAATTATTAATTGGAGTATCTGAAATTACTTCAATTACCAAATCACCGTCTATGTATGCTCCGTCGGTTTTATTCTTGGCCCTTATTTGCACTTTTCCCAAATCATTTGGATAAAAATCAAATCTCAAAATACCAGATGCATCAGTCGTCCCAGACAAAGTTGGTTCAATTTTGCCGATATTATTTGGATTTATTTCAATTGCGATCTCCTTTTCCGGCAATGGATTTGAGTACTGATCTGATACGAATATATTTATAGCTGCTTTGTCTTTTTTAATAATTACTTTATTTTTAGTGCTTGTGATCTTGGAGATATTAGAAGAAAATGGCGCAGGCTTAACAGCTATTGTTACTTCGCCTTGCAGATTTGTTTTTGACTCTATGGCAGTAATTATTTGGTTTCCAGAAGTTTTCAGTACTAAAGAAGTGTCGAACGTATCTCTTGAATAAACTGCTTTTGCCAGTTTTACCATTTTATCGCCAATAGATCGAAACAGTTTAGCCGTTAAAACATGATTATTGGCTTCCGCTTTTTTATCAGACGTTTGAAGACGGTACGAAGTAACCGGTTTTGGATTCTTGTATTTATCAAATGATTTAATACTCAGCCTAACCGGCGAACCGGCAACCGTCTCGTATGCAGATGGCTCTACCACTATTGAATCAAGCTTATCGGGTAAAAAAGTCAGAGTTTTTTGTGACTCAATCCAAACATTGTCACTTTCATCGTATGCGAATAGCTTTGTTGAACCAACCACTTCAGATGAAACTTTAAATCTTGCGATTCCTTGATTATCTGTTAGAGATTGGCTTGATGTTTCTCCATCAGTATCTTTAATTACTTCTTTGCCCCTAGAAGAAAAAATCTTTATCGTTTTTCCAACCGTATCGGATGCCGATAATTTAATTTCAACATCAACGCTGCTACCGGCACTAGCAGTCTCGCTAGAAATTGACATCAAAGTTCCCGCTTGATCAACTCCGCCGGTTTCAGTTCTAATCTGAACAGGAATCGTCAGATTACCAGAAGTAGCAGTTACCACAGATTGGCTATCATTCTTATAATCAAGATAGTAAAAATTAAGATTTCCCTGCAACATGGATACCTGCAGCGACTGAGACCATGGTCCGTAAGGGCTAGCGGAAAATCTTCCCGTATTTGAATTAGTTGACAGGTTTACGTCAAGTTGGTTATGAGATTGTATGACATTATCATACATATCTTTAACACCCAGACTCAACAACAAAGATGATCCGGGAACAATGGTAGCTGGAATTGAGCTTTTAAGAAAAAAACCAAAAGGATCCCCCTCCTCTACTACCACTTCTGAACTATAGCTTGAAGACAGGGAGCTGTTCTGATCAACAGGAGTTATTCGAAAATTACCTGGTTTGGTAAAAGTAATTGCTGATTGACTGCTTCCACAAGCATGCTCAGATGAAGCCAGACTTACAAGATTTGGTGAAGCGATGTAATTGCCGTCAGTAAGAAAGCCTGCTATCGCGCCGCTATTTTGATCTAGAGTATTATTATTGTCAGTTGCATGGATCGATACACTAAAGGGCAATCCTACTTTTTGTCTCTGTATTTGGCCCGTAACTCCGTCGCCAGAAATAAAGTTTTCCCCAGGCAATACAGCTATTAATTTGGTTGCTGTGGAGTTTTCCGGAACTTGATAATTGAGTATCTTGCCGCCATTACCAATCACCCAGACGTTATTCGAAGCTACAACATCGATAGCATTTAGGGTTTGCGAATAGCCCAAATCCTTTTTTGACCAATTGCTACCATCAAACTGCACAACCACGCCATTGTTGCCTACTGCCCAAATTTTTTCTTGGCTAAAAGCATCAATTTTATTTAGTTGAATCGAATTTATCTCCGAGATGCCATGATCCACCTTAACCCAAATGCCATTAACAAATTCTAAAATAGTTCCGTTAGCACCAACGGCCCAAGCTTTATCTTGACCAATAGAAACAATGCTTGTCAGGTTCGAAGCGATTCCCGAAACACTAAAATCTTCATAAGAATCTTCTAAGGAATTGTATTTATAGATTTTTCCTCCGTCGCCAACCAGCCATATCAACGAATCGTTGATATATGCCAATCCATTCAACTTGGTTGTGAAAGGGAAATGGCTATGATCAAGTTTCACCCAATTGTTCATTACTATCCCGTTCGAACCCACTGCCCATATATTATCTTCGGCGATTGCGCTTACAGCGTTTAACGTTGTTGAGGCAATAATTGTTTCAGTCCAATTTTCCCCATCAAAATACCATCTACGGTTAGGACCAACACCCCATAATTTAGTTACACCATTATCTGTAAGCGCTGATATATCGTTCACCTTAGTTCCAATCGTACCATTTGTATAAACTTGCGACCAAGAAGCGCCGTCAAATTTTACAACAGTAGCTCGATTCGAGGGAAAATACTGCTGGCCCGCAGCATATATTTGATTGTTATCAATGTATTCTAAGGATGTATAACTAGCCCTGACTGCCACAGCTGAGGACTGATTATTCCAAGCGTACCCACCATCGTAAAAGATAATCGTGCCATTATCGCCGACGAACCAAATATTGGATTGATCTTGTGCATACACAGAGTTGAAAACGCCGCTATAAGAATAAAAATCATGCAGGTTCTTTGAGATAGTTCCGTCATCTGTCACAAAATAGTCAACTGATGCTCCATCAAAAGAATAAGAAGCGAAACTCCTTGTTGTGCTAGTGAAAGTGAAAGCGACAGACCATTGTCCTCCGGAATATTCGGCCCATTCTCCGTGATCTCCATATAGAAATGCGCCACCCTTAAAGAAGCGATAGCTAAACTGAGCGTTTCCGCCATTGAACACTTCGCTCCACTCTAGCGAATCGCCATATTCCAGAATAGTTTCTTCGGCTCCTGCAGCCCAAACCTTCTCGCCATCAGAGTAAACCGTGTAAAGATTTTTACTAGAATTACTATTGTTGACCTGCCAGTTTTCACCGTCTGAAGTCGAGATTATTGCGCCGGAGTTTCCGACGGCCCAGACTTGGTCTCCGATAGAATAGATGGAGTGCAAGTCATTAGTTGTCAAATCTGATGCTTTTTTCTCCCAAGATCCTTGGTTGTTCCTCTTGAGGATCGTACCTCCATCTCCAACCGCCCAAATATCCGTACCATTGTTTGTGACATAGTTTAAATCGCTTTTTAAAGTATCATCGCTAGTTTCGCTTTGCCATGTATCCCCTTCTCCCTTAGTTAAAATAGTACCGTTGTTACCAACCACCCAGATATCGCTGTTCAGTCCCGTTGTCGATTTCAGATCATCTGTAACACCGGCTGCTTCTTTGGAGAAGGATTTTCGAGTGTATATTTGACCGCTTGAACCTACTGCCACTATAGTGCCTGAAGATTTGCCAGAGATACCCACTAAGGTGTCGGAGAATAATTGAGATGGTTGAAAGTCATACCAGTTATTGTTAAAATCAAAATTATAGATAATTCCTTTGACGCCGAAATTCCGCCCCGCAGCATATACTTCATGCTCAGAAATTGCATAAACAGCATTTATTGCACCCGGTATTTCGTCCAAGAAAGATCCTGTCGAGTTGAACCCTTCTCCGTTAGAGTGAAGGACCGTAGTGCCACCCGCTATCCATATACTATTCTGATTATAAACATTCACATTGGTAAAATTAGTACTAACTCCAGAACTTTTGGCTAGCCATAGGCCATTGGAGTATTTTAAAACTGTACCGCTTGAACCGACTGCCCAAACATTGTTCTCATTGTCACCGTGGATCCCCGTTAATTTATTGGTTGTAGTGGGCGTTGATTGATTGTAGCCAAGGTCATTTTGCCAAATACTTCCATTATATTTCAATACAGTACCACTATCGCCAACTGCCCAAACATTGTTCTTGTCTAAAGCATAGACGCTATTTAAATTTACTGTAGTACCGCTCTCTTGCTGGAACCATGAATAACCGTTGTACTTCAATATAAGGCCGTTGCTGCCTACTGTCCAGATATTCTCTTTGTCAACTCCCGATATCCCATTGAAGCTTGGGGCGGTTTTCTCAGTAAAAGAATTTTCCCAGGTTGAATTATGGCTGTTCCACTTCAAGATAATAGCGTCTCCGGCTATCCATATATTGTTCTCGTCATATATATAAACCGACCGAAGCGTGCTTCCAGTTGGAGCAGGACTAACCCAATTCCACTTAGCATAGCCGCAAGTCTGCGATTCAGCAGATATTTTGTGTGGGTAATAGACATTCCCGAGCAGCAAAGTTAAACACGGCAAAAATAGCACCAACACTGTCCAATGAATTATACTGGTATACGTTTTTGTATGCCAAAAATAATACCAAGGATATTTCATTCTCAGCTTATTGTGCAGTGGATTAACGAAGCTAAAAAGTGTTCGGGTAGATTTTTGAATACCTATAATCTGCCGGTCTAAATCCATTTCCCTCCCAAAGGCTGGTATTAAATAGCAAGAATTTATAAATTAGGGGCATAGGTCTTCATCACAACTAATTGCCCAAGTGGTTTCAAGCCACATGTAATACAAAAAATATGATTCAAGCTCATGATCATAATTTTTGTTTGTATGTCGCAATTTAATTATAGCAACAAAACATTATCGGTAAAAGATAAAATAATATTACTTTTGTTGTAAAAAATAAGCTCATGCTGAGCTTATTTTTTAATTCACTTATTTGTTTGAAATCTTAATCTTGGTGGCCTTTTTCGGCTCAATCTTCGGCACGGTTACCACCAATATGCCATTTTTCATTTCAGCTTGTGCTTGCCCTTCTTTTACTTCAGCGGGCAAAGTGAAACTTCTCGAGAAAAAACCGGTATGACTCTCCTTGTGGTAGTAGCCGGCATCCTGTTCTTCTTTTTCTGTTTTCCTCTCGCCGGAAATGGTCATTACTCCATCGGATATTTCAATATCCACATCTTCGGCATTCATACCAGGCAACTCTGCGTTAACCACGATCGCATCTTTTTGGTCTTTTATGTCGATCTTTGGCATCACTACACCCTTAGGCGTGATAATACTATCCTCAAACAAACGATCCATTGCGTCCCTTAGGGATACCACTTCCCGAAAGGGCTTCCAAGGTTCCATTTCGTTAGACATAGCGCTCCTTGTCCCGCGAAGCGTTAGCAAAGTGGGATCCGCATCCGTTTCGCGATTTAAATTAATATCGTCTTCCAATTCTTGATTGATGCTGTCTTCAACTTTACGTATTTCTTCTTCAATTTCTTTGTGAATACTGAAGATGTCCTCAAAAGTCGAATTGAAAAATTCACAAATAGTTATTACTAGCGCAAATGACGGCAAGGACCTGCCTTGTTCTAAAGCGATAACTGATTGTCGAGAAATACCAAGAGCCTCCGCAAGCTCACCTTGCGATAAATTATTATTTTTTCGAAAATCTTTTATTCTATTTGCAGTTTTTTCGTTATTTGGATCCATATTTTATATTTCTGGATGATTATTTCAAAGAATTCTACTTACAATGTAAAGTATACTTTACATTTTGTCAAGCAGATATTTATGAAATTTAGGCTATTTAAAATATGTATCAGTTAGTTGTATAATGTTTATATGGACATTTACGATAAACAAATAGAAGTTCTAACCAAAGAGATCAAAGCTCTCAATATAACAAATAAGAAGATTGCCAGCTTCTGGTGGACTGTTTTGCGAGGAATAGCTTATGGCTTTGGAGTAGTGCTTGGCACTGCCATCTTAACCGCTTTCTCTATTTTTATTTTAATCAAAATTGAAGGCTGGGCATATATCGGAAGATACGCTGCTAATATCTTGGATATCATCAGGCAGGGAAAATAACCCAAAGATCGTACTCCAATTGAGGAAAACAGCAAAATATATGCTTTCCCTCTTTTTAAATGTGATATAATTAATATTGTTAATTAATCAGGAAGGCACACAATGGAAAAAGACAACAAGAAGTTAATAATCGGAGCAGCAGCGGGATTGCTTGCAGGAGCTATAGCTGGAGTTCTTTTCGCGCCCAAATCAGGCAAAGAAACCAGAGCTGAAATTGGTAATTATCTTCATGAAATGAAGGACAAAATTGCTGAAGAATTGGAAAAAGCAGGCAAAGTCAGCAAAGAAAAATATCAAGAATTAGTTAAAAAAATCGTTGAAACCTACGAAAAAGAAAAAAAGATCACTACAGAAGAAGCAGTTGAGATTAAAGACAAGCTATCTCGAAGCTACGAAGCGGTTGTTGATATCATCAAAGAAGATAAAGACAAATAAAGAAACACTCAAAAAAGAGTTCCTGTAAAATGGAGCTCTTTTTTATTCCTGAGAATTATTTTAAGATGTTGCAATACAGCTAAATGTTCCATTAACTATTCAGCGATTATGTTCCAAGAAAGAGTAATCTTGCTGTTAGTTTTTAGTTAATTTTCTTTTAATATTAAGGGTGCAAATTAGCTCGCTTACATGCCAGACTCTGATCGA
>JBBQQK010000032.1:0-10372 GCA_038216025.1 Patescibacteria group bacterium | reverse complement strand
AGGCGGGCCGAAAAGTGGAAACTGGACGAAATCTTTTGAGGAGATGCAACCGGAAAACAATTGGATTATTGATCTGACAAAAAACGAAGATGAAATCCTCGCCGGCATGAAGCAAAAAGGAAGATATAATATTAAAATTGCCCAAAAAAGCAACTTGAACTTTGAATTTCTAGACAAAGATCAATTAGACATTTTTTACGATCAATACACAAATACGGGAGATCGACACAAAGTCACATATCGCAGCAAGGCCTATTTTCAAAAGTTGCTTGAAATCTTGAGCGAAAAAGGCTATTCTCAAATGTGCGCTGTTTACGCACAAATAGACAAGAAGAAAGTTCCTCTTTCCACAGCCATCCTGATACATGATGGCAAAGAGCTTCTTTACCTCTATGGCGGATCAAGCAACGAACATAAAAACCTAATGGCGCCATATCTGTTGCACTGGGAAATTGCCCGCTATGCCAAAGAAAACGGATATACCGGCTACAACTTGCTTGGCATCGCTCCGGACGAAGACCCAAACCATTCTTGGGCAGGCATTACTCGCTTCAAGAAACAGTTTGGCGGTTTTCAAAAAGACATAGCAGGTTGTTATGACATGATTATTAAGCCATTTGAATACAAATTATTTAAGATAGCTGAAAAAATAAGGCGTAAATAAGTAAATAAGTAAATAAGTTAATAAACTGGTAAGCCGATCAGTAATCAGAATTAAGTCCCTCTCCTTTCCAAGGAGAGGTTATGTGAGGTTTTTTAATAAAATACACCTCATCCTGAAAAGCAAAGAATTATGAAAAAACTATTATCAAAACTTCTTCCCCAATCCTCAAAAAATAAAGTCCATCTTTGGCAAACCAAATGGGCTATTTTTAAAAACGGCAATCCTGGCAAAAATATTAAGTTAATAGGCATTACCGGAACCAAAGGCAAAACTACCGTCTGCAATATGATTGCCTCGATACTCGATGCTTCTGAGATAAAAAACGCCATGGAGACTACAATTTCAACCAAGATAGATCAGAAAGTCATTCCTCATCGAACAAAAATTGCCTGGGTCACAACTCCTCCAGCCTCTGTTATTCAAAATTTTTTGAGAAAAGCGGTTGATGCTAAATGCGAATACGCAATCATGGAGGTTACATCGCAAGCGATCGACCAAAACCGTGTTTTTGGTTTGGAATTTGACACCTTGGCCTATACCAATCTTTCACACGATCATCTTGATTACCACAAGACAAAGGAAAATTACTTAAACGCCAAACTCAAGGTATTCAAGGACAACCCACAAGCTAAGTTTGTCGTCAATTTTGACGATGAGCATTGGCAAGACTTTTACAAGGTTAAAGGAAGCAGTAAATTCTTGTATTCAACCCTGAAGCCGGTAGAACATGGCGTGGTAGCCAGGAAAATATTAACAAGCACTGATAGCGCTACATTTACCGTTGTTCATGACAAGGGACAAACAATTGTAAACCTTAATATTCCCGGAATATTTAACATTCAAAATGCTTTAGCTGCTTTCTCCGTTGGATTAGCGCTTGGAATAGATCCGGAAAAAATTAAAAAAGGACTAGAGAACATAAAGCTAGTTCCCGGCAGAATGGAATCAATCCGGGTATCAAACGATCAGGATTTCACTGTCATAGTCGACTATGCTCACAATGCCGACTCGCTAAAAAATGTTTACGAAACCATAAAAGAAGGCATGAAAAACACTGGCGGAAGACTAATCGCAGTTTTGGGCGCAACAGGTAGAAGAGACAAAACCAAAAGACCGATCATGGGATCTTTGGCTGGTCAATATTCAGATTTGGCCATTTTCACCAATGAAGACCCTTACGACGAAGATCCTGATCAAATTATCGAAGAAGTGATGGCCGGCATACACAAAGGCGGCTCAAAGCATCAATGGCGAATACATAGAAACTACTGGAAAGTTCTTGACAGAGAACAGGCTATCAATAAAGCGATTCGCGAGGCCAAGAAAAATGATGTCGTGATAATAACAGGAAAAGGCGCCGAGGAAGTAATGGCGGTCGGCCCCATCGGCTCAGATAAATTTATTCCCTTTTCTGATCGTAAAATTGCCCGAAAAGCACTCGAAAAACGTTTTCAGATATAGCTCGATCTAACACTAATGTCAATTAACTGTTGATCGGTTTTGTGTAGGAAAAAAGCCTGTTTGACCCTTGCTCTTTTGGTTATTAAATAACATTCACGACCTCTTAGCCCTTGACAAACATCTGAATAATTGATACAATACCATAATGCAAAAATTAAGAATAAATTCAATCATTCTTAATCAAGCACAAAAATACAAATGAAAAACAAAAACAAAAATTTAATGAGCCCGATTTCAGAAGGCTTAAAGCGTATAGAGGAAATCAAGAACAAAATAACCTCTTACAGAGAACCAGAATTTGCTAAAGCCCAAGTTTATGAAATTTGGGATAATATATTTGAGCCGAAAGAATAAAAGACTCAAAGAAGATTAAAAGAACGTCCTGTCATTTTTTGTCAGGATGTTCTTTTTCTTTGTTGTGGTATCTCTCGTATACTTCTTTCAATCTTTTGTCTGTCACATGCGTATAAATTTGTGTTGTAGTTATCGACGAATGACCGAGCAATGACTGTACGCTTCGAATATCAGCCCCGGCAGAAAGTAAGTCCGTAGCAAAAGAGTGTCGGAGAGTATGCGGAGATACTTTTTTTAAAATCCCCGACTTTTTAGCATATTTCTCAACAATGCGCTCTATAGAACGTACCGTTAATCTAGTATGCTTGTTGGAGATAAAAAGCGGAATATTTTGTGCAATTTGATTATCAGGATCTATTTGGTAACCCCTTGTCAGAAGATAATCCTTTAGCGCCAAAATGGCACCTTCGGAGACGAAAACAAGTCGCAGCTTTCTACCTTTGCCAAGTACGGCGATTTCTCCTTTTATAAAATTTATATCATCAATATCTAAGGCAGCACATTCCGAAACGCGCATTCCGGTTGAAAATAAAATTTCCAAAATTGCTTTATCTCTTAGGCCCATCGGAGTCGAATCATCCGGACTGCTCAAAAAACCTTGAAGTTCATTGCTTTCTAAAAAAGTTATTTCTCGATCGCCGGTTTTGGCGATAGAAATAGTCTCAGGAGAAAGAGACTCGATTCCTCGATAAGATAGAAATCTAAGAAACGCCCGCAAAGTTATTATGTGGTAATTTTGAGTACTGGTTTTTAGCTCGACACCTTTATTACTCAGCCTATTGATATGCAAACGGTACTGACGGACAACCTCTTGAGTAATATCTTCCGGGACCAAGGGTCCAGAGTTCTCATTTTTCATCCCGCCTAACGGCGAGGCAGGCCCGCCTAACGGCGAGGCAGGCCCGCAGTTTCCAGAAAGTGCATCATCTGCTATTTCGCTTTCTAGTTTAAATTTTTCGCTTTTAGCCATTGCTAGCCACTCAAAAAACCGGTCTAGATACCGGTCATACCCTGCGATCGTTAAGCTCGATTGTCCCTTCTCGAGTTCGCAGTATTCCAAAAACTGTCTTTTAAGAGTGATTAAATCTTTTGTCATTTTTATTCAACATATCCAGTTTATAGATGATACTGCTGGCGATTATACCGGAAGCAATCCCCAGGAGAGTTCCCGCTAGAACATCGGATGGATAATGCAGCCCCACCACGATGCGCCCAAGGGCTACCAGTATAGCCAAGATGAAAAGAACTACGCCAAGGCGCTTGTGTCCATACAGAAAAACACTAACCGCAACCGCAAACACTATATAGGTATGACTAGAAGGAAAAGACCCGTTATCAACACGAAGTCCTTCAATGATAGGATCAACCATCCCGGCATGGGAGATAAAAGGTCGCGGCCTGTTCCAGAAGAGCGAAATGACAATATCAACAAAACCTGCTATTCCCATGGCCAAAAAGGAGCAATAAAAAGCTTTTATTCTTTTTTTGGAAATAAGATAGGCAAAAGCTAAAAAGAAAAAAACTATGCCGTATTTAGCAAAGAACAAAAAAGTTTGCCCAAAAGCATGGTTCTCTACTCCAAGAAGATAAAGTTTATAGTAGGTTTTAAAATCATATAAGCGCGTAATGTCGAGTAGATTTAACATAGTACGATTATAACACAACTTCCCAGTAGGAATATACGAGGAAATAACAATCTGCTCGTTAATTAGATTTTAGATTTCTATTTTATTTGCTAAAATGATTATAGGGGCATTTCTTTGTATACTTTATCTCAACACAACTATTGATGGAAAACAAAACAAAACTAGTTAAACCTGCTCATAAACTAAATGTTATTTATGTATTTTTGATTGCTATCGTCCTGTTTCTGATAATCGTGTACTTTTTTCATCCTTTTCGGACTTTTTCAAAATACTTTGTTACCAAGGGAGACAGCTATTTGTCACAGAAAAAATACGTGAGCGCAAACCTGGAATACGACAAGGCTTTGATGCTAAATCCCAAGAACGGCAAAGCTATTCACCGCAAAGAAATTACAAAGAATGCTGAAACTGATATCAAAGCGCTTATACCGTTTTGGACAGAGACAAACAACCAAGAGATGCTGGCAAAGATGGACAAGGTGGAAACCTTTCCAAGAAATGAAAACGAAGCGCTTATTTTAAGCAAAAAGCTAATGGAAGAATCTGAATATCAACTTGCAATCATCCCAGCGGAGACAGCGGTTGCCATGGCCCCAGAATACGAAACAGCGCAGACTTATTTAAAAATAGCCAAAGAAAAGGCTGCAACACTAACTGAGATTTCACCGGAAAACCAAAGCGCGTATTTGCAACAATAACTTGTGATCCGATGAGGAGGGGTATGAAAAAATTAATTTATATAACTTTGCTTCTTCTGCTAACGCTTATGCCGGCAAGTGTTTATTTTACCAATAATTTAATAAAAATCTCTACAAAAACAGCGACAGCTGCAGATGCACATTATCAGGCACTTGCAACATGCGATAAAGATAAGCACATATTAAGTAACCCCGATCCAAATGCTACCGCTTATGACGGGCACTTAGTTTTTCAGTATTTAAAAGCAAGAGATGCAGGCAAAACACTTGAGGCTTCCTTTAAGTGGGACAGTAATATCCACATTAAAAAATTCAGCTATGTTGGTGCTGCTTCCGGAAGCAATGATCATACAGGACTATTTTACAAATATACCGAAAATGGTATTGATACTTTTATGAGAGTAAAACTTGCAAATCAATCAAAAGAGTACCAACTATCAATTGTGTCAACAAATGGCAACGTAGATGGCGGGTCGTTTTCCCCCGAAGGACAACAGCTCACCAGTTTAGGCCAGTACGGCAAGTTTATTCGGTTTTTCAATGACTCAGACACAGCGAACGAACCAAGATTGAATTTAATACAAGTTGCTGTTTGTAAAATATTTAACGAAGGGAATACAATTCAGGCGACTATGTCACCCGGGGCAAATACCACAACAAACGCTCCAACTATAATTATGCCGGGCAACGAATCAGAGATGGGACGGCCTGAAATGAGTTTCAAATTAACACACTATATACACACCCTTGGTGGAGCATTAGATAACAATGTCTTTTATTTCACTTACGACCACACGACAAGCGGGTCTAACGCTGGTAAGTCAGAAGAAAGATGGAAAAATATTGCTATCAAAGTTTTTATAAATGGAGACGCAAGAGCTGTATCTTTTGGTGATTTGACTAATTACCAAGATGATAGCGATGCTAGGATAGGAGCTAACAATACAGGGTTATACCAACTCCCTAGTTGGGCAAAAGTGAATATAGACAAACAAGCAATTTTCACGAACCTGATTAATAAAGTATACAACCAAAAAGGCGTTGGGGAGAACACGTGCGGAAATGTTGTTGGACCAAGTGCTGTAAAAGATTCAAATTGGGGACTAAGTGACAATGTTGAAATTGACTGTCTGAACGTTTCCGATACCGGCTACCTTGCCGCCTGGCATGTATCCGGAAATGATGCAAGCTACTTCAAACCAAGCGGCTCTGGAGATGATGTTTGTGGAAAAGTTGGCGGCGATTCATATATCAGTAAAGTGTTGTTGCAAGCTTTTTGCGGACTTGGCATGTCGCTTAAAGCCGCCGCAGATAGTCTCATGTCATTTGCCGTCAATACGCTGCAAGAATCGATCGGATCGAATGGCTATCAAGTAAAAGTTAAGAAATGATTATGAAAAACAATTTTTCAATTTTTCAAAAAAGTTTTTTATTCGCTGTCTTACTTGTGTTCACTGTAGCAATTATTTTATCCTTGCCAACAAAATCAACTGCGGCTGAGTCTCATTACTTCTTTTCAATTTATTCGGAACCAGAAGGTGCAACCGTTCTCCTTGATGGAAAAACGACAACAGATGTCGTGACTTCCAAGACAACTGCGGGCTCAGATGGTTTTTGTGGGAAGATTGACGGGGACCTGTCGACGGACCATACAATTAAATTAACCCTCAACGGAAAATCAAAAGAGGTAAAATTCAACGGGAAAGGAACTGCTCTAGTTACAGGTAGTGGGGGTAATTGTGGTGACGCAAAGAATACCGAATTTCTTGGCACTATCAATATGACCAATGCGCCGGCACTGCTTGATCTCACCATACCAACCTCTTATAAAGAACCTGTAATCACTAATGATATTAATAGCCTAGGAATACCAGAGCAGAAGTCAACTATAGTTCCGGTTTATGAAGTATTGAAAGGCCAAGACAAAACCGGCCAAGAAATCTATAAAATTTGGAAAATAATGCTCAATGTGATCAATGTTTTTGCGATTGCTGTCTTAATCGCAACGGGTTTTGCTCAGATCCTTCGCTTAAATGTAAATACGTACGGCGTAAAAAAGGTATTGCCTTCCATGCTTTTGGCTATTGTGGCCGCTAATTTTAGCATGCTTTTTTGCCGCATTTTTATAGATCTGGCCAACGCTTTAGTTTCAGTTTTTCTTCAAGGAGCAGATGGGGATGCCAGCGGCATGACAGGCGCTTTCTCCAGCATGTCAGCCACGGTCACAAAAGAAGAAGTTGAGAACGGAGCTAAAGTCTTTTGGTTTATTATTTCCCAGTTTTTAGTCATGGCCGGAGCCATCTTAGTCTTAGCACTCTCCTATTTGCTATTCATCAGAAACTGGATCATTTATTTTTTGGTCGTTCTTTCTCCTCTTGCTTTTCTTTGCATGATATTACCGCAAACAAAGTCTTTATTTAACATGTGGTGGACCAATTTCACCAAATGGGTTTTCATGCCGGTTGTATCTGTTTTCTGGCTTTGGCTTGGTGGCAAGTGGTTTGATACTGTTGCTCCTGGTAACACTGTCTTGAGTTTTGTCTTTGCAGGAGCTTGCTTTTATATGGCAATATCCACTCCGTTCAAGATGGGTGGCGCAATCATGGGCAAATGGGGAGACCTTGGCAAAAAGGCTTGGGGGAAGACAGGCGGGTGGGTTGCCGAAGGAAATATACAATCCAATATCCAGGCCAGAGCTCAAGCAAAAGCCAAGACATACGGGAAAATTGGTAATGAAGCTGCGCAGAAAAGATGGGATAAAATATCAGATATTGTTGGTAAGGCTAATCCTCAGACTTACAAACGAGGTATTGCAGAAAGAATAAAGACCAACAAAGAAGCCGCCGAAAAAGCGGTGGCAAAAACCAAGCCCTATAACAAACTAGTGGGTCCGGCTAAGCAAATTCAAACCTTTAATGAAATAAATAAAGAAGACGATCTAGGCGCCCCAACAGGAGACATAGCAACCAGAGCAAAAAAATTTACTGAAGGTATTATGACATCATCAAATGGCAAGTTGCGGAGCTACTCCCGTCAAAAAATGACTGAGGCAGCCAGCTCATATGATGTTGTATCCGGCGGGAGACCAGTGGATGTAGTTGCCAGAGAGATGATTCTAAATGATGTCAGAACAACAAATGACGCTGCTTTAGCCGATTTATTCAAAGGCACTGGAATTGATCTAATGGAAGTTGGCAAAGCGAAATCTCTTGCGAACGCTTTTTTCAGAAGAAAAACTAGTAGAGAAGGACCTGTGTTAAAAAATGCATTTGCCTCTTCGGCTGTTGGTTCAACTGTAAGTGGGCCAGCGCCGTCAAATAGTTCTAATTCTATAGGTACAATTCGATCAATCGCTGGAGAAAAAGCCGACGATATCATAAAAGACGCACTAGACTTAAAAGATGTTTCAGGTTTATTGCACGGATTGAACCCAGAGCAAACAAGAGAAATTCAAGAGAAAGTTCAAGATATACAAGGTAGAATTACCGACCACATACTAGACGAGACCAATGGCATAGGCGCAGATGGCTTACAAGTCGGATTTAACAGAGTCAACGACATGCTTAAACAGGGCATGAGTTTAAACGAAGCAAACCGAACAATCAATCAGAAAATAAGCGAATCATCCGGAAAAGATAGCCTGCTAAAAACGCCGGAAGATAAATCTTACGAGCAAGCAAGGTCCGCGATAGATACAGCGATCAGATATAGAAAAGAAGGGTCTATTGATCGGACCAGTAGAGATATGGGAGACATTAGTCAGCAAGTATTAAGCGCCATCAAGAACCAAGCCAAAGATTCGACTATAATTCAAATGAAAGCCGAAACAGAGATTCCCAAGACTGTAACCCAATTAGTACAATCCGGTCACGACCACACAGTAGATGAGGCTTTGCATTCTTCGGACGCAATAGATGCCTTATCACATCAGATTCAGCACCTTACAGAGTCAGTAGCCGATCAAAAGAAAATCGATATAAATAGCGACCTTCTAGATTTTAGAAAATCAACCCTGCAGGCGCTTGTCAACGTCAAGAATTCAATGAGCCCAGAAGATGCATCGAAAGTAAAGCTATCCGAAATGGATATTAGAAAACTCTCGGGAGCAATCGGCACAGAAGTAAAAACCAATTTATCAAAAGCCACAATCAAAACAGATGTACAAAATATTACAAAAATAAATAGCGCATCTTCACAGCCGCCCAGTTCTACTCCCCCGACCCCGCCATCCAATCCTTAAACAAGTATACAAATGAATTCACCTGAATCGCCACAAACAAATATACCTGATAACGAACAGGAAGTTTCACCAGAGCAAGAACAATCTCCGGAGGAAATTGATGATCAAGAAGAAAACCTCTCCGGTGTGCTTCCTGAATACAACCGACCGCCGGAAGACGCCGATTTTGACATTTTGGATGACTGGCTAAAAGAAAAGCTGGCAGAGATGATGCTGAGAGAAGGCATCACTCAAACGTCAGATGCAAGTAATCTTGAAATGATCGATCTGTTCATCAAAGGCATCGCAGAAAAACATCCAGACGAACCAGAGTTAGCAACTAGAGCCGCTGAAATAAAAAAAGCAGTTTTAAACGTGCCTCAAATTTTCAATGGCCTAAACGAATCGATAAAAAATATCATCGGCAGCGAGAATTATTCCAAAGAAAAAGTTCACGAAAAAATTAAATCTGTCATAAAAGCGGTTATATTACCTGTAACAAGAGGACATCTTACTGCAGAAGACATGAGCAACCTTATCCAAAGTGTTCAAATAGTTGATGACAATAAGAGCAATGCTGACGGATATAACGATGTCATGGCTTATCAAAATGGTAAAATTTATATCTATAAAAAAAGCCTGGTTGATAATTTCAAAGACGGTAACAACACATTGGAACTTGATTTCAATCACATGATGCACCATGAAATTTCCCATAGTTTAATAGAAAAAACGACGCTTAGAGATCCGGAAGCCATAAAGATTGCGAAAGAAATACTAATCGCACAAGAAAATGCCCCCCTTCATCCTCAGCACGTAAAATTGATGGTTAAAAATATCGAAAATATTGATTCCGATTTTGCAAATCTAAAGCCAGAACAAAAACAACGTTTTTCAAATGTTGATAGCTATAGGAAATTCCGCGAATCACGGGCCATGGTTGAAATATTGGCAGACTATACAGCTGTTTACTTAAAGTCCAACGGTGATTTTCATAGCTTTATGAGCAATGTCATCGAAATGGCCACTCTAAATAGCGAAAGTGAGAGTGAATTCTTGAGAAGCGTAGGCATCGATAAAGCAAAACTTATTGAAATAAAAAGAGAGCTTAAGAACAATGGTCCTGATAATATATCTAATGGTCCGTTGGGTCAGACTGTAGTGCTATACAAAAAAATCTTTGATAAAATTTCTACTTCGACCAAAGAAGCAAAAGGAAGCATCGACAGTCAAGATGAGACGGAAGAAGAAGACTTAATGTCTGGAACGGAATCATATGGATCTCTTGGCGAAGAGGCAAGCAGTTTTGGTCAGGGGCACAAATCCGGAG
>JBBQQK010000031.1:0-11165 GCA_038216025.1 Patescibacteria group bacterium | reverse complement strand
CGATAAATTCATATCAAAATTACGAATGCCTAATGAATGCAATTTTTCAAAGATCAGCAGGAGAGCCAAATACAGAGGACAAGCCAAAGTTCAATTCCAAGCCTTTGCTCAAGCTATCGCTTACAATCTAAAAAGATTGATTAAGGTCACAGAGATCAGATCAGCTATGATTACCTAGCTCAAGGGATATCTGTGCCCATTTGAGATTAAAAACTCAAGAAAACGATAAAAATACTCCAAAACAACAAAAACTCACCAAGAAAGTGAGTGATTTTTATTTTATAGGGTCAAATATTTTAGAAATTTAGAATTTTAGAGAGTTGAGCGACAGCGCCTGAATGAGGCATCCAGGTCAAAAGAGTATGGGTTTCTGATTTGTTGATCAGCAAAAGCAATATTTGAGACCAGAAATTATTGAGCGTTAATAGGCTATTATAGTGCCATATGACCTTTTGTTGTTTCTTGGGAAGCGAGATTACTGCTCGTTTTGTATAGTTAGCAGATGCGTCTTTTGCTAAATTTTCGATATCCGTGACCCACGACAAGCGGAGGGCGTATTTCTTTTTATGTTTAACAACTACTCCGCCGTTTTCCAAAAGCCGAAGTGCTTTGTAGATGGCTTGGATGGTGAACTCTTTGCCATCAGTTAATAACTGATCCTGAATATTAGCAGCTTGCAGCGATGGTTTATCTGCTAACAATTCAACGATTAATTCGTCTAGTTTTGGACTGGAATCCAACAGCATTTTTAAACTTTTAGTTTAATTATTTCTTATATTTTATCAATTTATAGAAAAAATATCAAGAATATACTAAACTGCAACTTGACACTCTTAAAGTGTACACCGATCGGTTGGAGGATTTGGTTATGAGAAAGATTGGTAAGATCGATTTTCAGCTTGTCTTTGTAGCTTTCGTGTTATTTCTTATTGGTTCGGGTTTTTTCACTTTTTTGGCCACAGGCAAAAGCCAAGAAGAGGTCCGGAGAGAGAACGAAGCCCAGCGCTTAATCAAAACAGCCTCTGAGCTAGCAGCTCCAGATTACTGGATACTGAAACATTAAAGTGTCACTGGGTATATCTTCACATCTCCAGATGCGCCGGATCTTATGAGCGAGTTCTATATCGATCGAAATGCCTTTTGGGACAATAAAGACTTTAGTCCAATGGAGGTAGATAAGGTCGAGCCCGGGATGAAAGTAAGATTTGTTTTGAAACGGGATGCTAAGCAAATCGCCATGGATATAGTGAAGTCACACGATCTGCCCGAGGAGGAGAAGCTGATAGACGTGAAACTGTTGAGCTGGTAGTTGCATCGTAATTACTCAATAGCCGCATGATCAAATGGTTGTGCGGCTATTTTTTTTATCTCTTTTCCTGATTCCCAAAGAATATCGAAGAGGTTTTGGAAGACGCGTACCATGCTTTACTATGTTGCATTATAATTAATATACAACATAGATGGTTTATGCGCATCCTGTCTCCTAACGTAGGGGGAGAAATTGTAATAAATATGAAAGAACCCCGCCTGGCATATCGCCAAGCGGGGTTTGATCGCTAAGTTATGGTAACTTTTTGAGCAAGAAGGCTCGAGTAGCCTTTTCTGTACTGCCATACACTGAGCCGCAGAAGTCGCCTCGTTCGTTGAGGTCATTGACGGCTATAATCTGATAGCGAGACCGATCGTCATCTGACATCAGATCGTCGGCTCTGATGATGCAGTTGCCTTTCCAGATGACTCCAACACTGCTTCCGTTTTCGTCTTCGGCCCAGCCGACAGCTGTGCTTGCATCGTTTATCTTGCTGGGGAAGGCCGATTTGCCTGGGGCAAGAGTCGGAATGTTTTTGGTGCCATATTTCTCTGTCCATACCCATGGCTGTACGTAGGTGCTCATCTGTGAATATCCTACAACCTGCATCTTATTGTTGATGCCTGTAGCATAGCCTCCACAGATCACAGACTTTCTGGTACCGTTGATCATAATTGCTACATTGTTGCCATTTCGATCAACTGAGCAAGCCGTGAAGGCTCCGTTTTCATTGATATCTATTCCGTTGCCCCTTTCACGGCCAACAGCATCAATTTTTCCGTTCTGTTTCCAGGGTGCCGGGTAGGGAAAGGTGCAATACTGCACCTGTTTTAGGGCGGAGCCAACGGTCTGACCTTTCTCGTTGATAGCAGATAGAAATCCTTGATGATCCAGATCCACCTGTGGACGTCCTTTGCTAAGTGAATATACGCATGGACGATTCGATTCAATGTGGCAATATGCGCCAGCGATCTGTCCGGCGTTGTTGATATCGTTGGCCTAGACCATCGGAATTTTCTGAATTTGTCCTTGACTATCACCAAAGAAGGCTTGAGGTGTGTTATCTGCCAGCTCCGACTGTCCCACAATTGAAGCTGCGTCGTTGATTCCCATGCCAAAGGAGCTTGCTCCTCCGAGGGTAGGGTAAACAATTAGCTGATAGAAATCAGCCCGGACTGCACTGAAGCAAGTCATAGTGATGAGAATGATGGTTAGAGCCAGTTTCATCAAATTGCTCCTTTTGTTTGCTAGCTATGCTGCAAACCCATTATATTACAATTAATTCTCTAATTTGTCAATAGCAAATGTAATCATTCAGCTATAATGTTCCCATAACTAGTCAGCTAAATGTTCGTTTGGTATGCTAGGGAGTTCTCGGAAAGAGGGTCATCGAAAGGAAAAAAATGACCTTTGAGCAACATGGTGATTTGCAGAATTTTGCACAATATCATCAAGAAGGAAAAATTAGTACCAACTTCATCGCCAAGGAATTGAACAAGACTCCACAGCATGTTAGACGTCTCTTAAAGCAGCTCCCCAGGCCTCCGAATAAAAGGTTTGCCTGGAATAGAATAGATCCCGAAGTTAAACAATTTATCGTTGATTTAAAGAAATCAAAAGCTTCATTTAACTGCCAATGGATAAGCGAAATCGCAAGTGATAAGTATGAAAGAAAAATATCCCAATCATCAGTTTGGCGGATATTGAACAAGGAAAATTTGCTAATCTGTCCGGCACCTCAGAGAAAAGTTAGAAGTCGATTTGAGGCAGAAAAACCAGGTGATTTAGTACAGATGGATACGACTTGGGGATACTGGAGAAATGGAAAAAGACTATGTTTAATCCTTCTTTTAGATGATTATTCAAGATACATACTTCATGCCAAATTTACTCTCCATGACAGTGCTGAGGCCAACATGAATATGATTAGAGAGACAGTTGAGAAATATGGTGTTTTTAAGCTCCTGTACACAGATAATGCCAGTTTCTTTAAAGTCATTAGACACGCTAAAAGCTACTATCAGCACCACAGCCAAGAGGAGTACGAAAGTAATATTACTAAGTCTTGTAGAGAACTAGGAATCACTCATATTACCCATAAACCCTATGAGCCTCAGGGCAAGGGCAAGATTGAAAGATTGTTCAGATTTATTCAAGGGAGATTGATTGAAGATATTGCCGATGATCCAAGCCATATCCCGATGCATGTGCTGCAAAAAAAGCTAAATCAGTTTGTTGATTGGTACAACGAAAAACATGTAAATCGTACAACTCACAAGACACCGAAAGAGCGGTTTGATCCAAATGGATTTACACCGCTCCCAGTAGAAAAATGCCTCGACGACATCTTCTGTATTAAAGATACCAGAGTTGTAGATAAATGTAATGAGTTTAGTTACCAAGGCCAAATTTACATCATTCCAAATGGAAAGAATATGACCGGATACAGAGTTGATCTGCATATCCTACCCGAAAGGTCGATCAGAGTCTGGCACATGGATGAGCTAATTTGTACCCTCGAAATTAAAAGAAAAACTTTAAAAAATTAACAACTAGATTCCTCTTTCCGAGAACATATTGCTGAATAGTTAAGTAGAACATTTTGCTGACTTGCAACATAGCAAATTGGCCAATTAGGTCAATCAGTGATTGGTGTAACTGCATGGATCAATAGTTTTTGCGTTTACTTTGTGCTTCTAACTTGATAACTTTAAAACTAACATGTGTTTAACTATTCCAGGAAAAATCAAATCAATTAAAAATGGGCGGGCAACCGTTCAGAATAGTTCTAGGACGGCCCAGATAGAGCTAGGGCTTGTTTTGGATGCCAAAGTTGGTGATTGGGTACTGTATGCAACCGACCGGGCCGTAAAATCCATTTCGGAGGAAGATGCTCGTGAAATAATCAAGCTTCTTGAAGATCACTATCACCCCGTCGATGTCTCAAAATTATCTCTGGAATTCAAGAAAATTATAATCAAGGTAAGAAGCGGCAATCATAATTTAAGCATTTCTGAGATAGAATATCTCCTGAATTTAAAGGGTAAAGACAATTTAGAGACACTATACGCAGAGGCAAATTCGATCAGAAAAGAAAGAATTGAGGATTTTGTCTGCATTCATGGCATTATCGAGTTTTCAAATTATTGCAAAAATAATTGTCTATACTGCGGCATAAGACGAGATAACAATGAAATCGAGCGCTATCGGATGACCGAAGGTGAGATCGTGAATACAACGAAGACGGCTGTTGATGAAGAAGGTTACAAGCTTTTAGTTTTGCAAAGCGGGGAAGATTCTTATTACACGGACGCTAAAATCATTCGGATAATAAAGGAAATTAAGCGTCAAATGCGAGTGTTTGTCTTTATTTCGGTAGGCGAGAGGAGCAAGGGATTTTACGAGAAAGCATATAAGGCCGGGGCGAGCGGATCGTTGTATAGGTTTGAGACGTCGAATTCTCTCCTCTATGAAAAAATGCATCCCAAGCATAAATTGAACGCCAGGATGCAATGTTTGAGGGACCAAATAAATATTGGTTACTACATGGCAAGCGGGAATCTTGTGGGGCTTCCCGGACAAACAACTCAAGATCTAGCCTATGACTTGTTGGTTATTAAGAAATTGGGACTCCCCATGATATCTGCGGGTCCATTTATTCCATCGTCCAATACTCCCTTGGAAAGAGGAGGAGAAGAGGGTTCTGGTTTTGTGCCCTTTGGTTTAGCTCGTCAAGACGAGAAGAAACCTCAGCGAGCATTAAATAGTGCTGAAAGCATCGAATTGTTCTTGAAATATATTGCAGTGGCACGGTTTCTAATGCCTGAAGTGAAAATCCCTGTGACCACCGCTTTGGAGACGCTTGATCCCGAGAACGGAAGGCATAGAGGGTTGTTGGCGGGGGCGAACGCTCTGATGTTCAATTTGACACCTGAAAAATTTGCAGGTAATTACTCGATATACGATCACAAATACCGCGAGCGTGAAAAAGTCTGGCAGAAGTACGGCTTGTTTAGTGGAGAAGAGAGCTATGAGATGCTTGAAGATAGATTGATGATATAATCTCACTGGGTGTTATGTTCGGGCATGTTGAAGCAAAGGGGGAATTGTGTTAATATAATCAAAGTTAATAATGCCGCGTTCGTCTAGTGGTCTAGGACACCGCCCTCTCACGGCGGAGATCATGGGTTCGACTCCCATACGCGGTACCAAGAAGCATGCAATTTATTGGATTAATAAAACTAGTCCTGAACAAGATATTTTTAGACAAAAAGTTGGTTAAAAAAGCATTGTGCAAGTAAATGCTTTTTTTGTGCTCAAACCCTTGTTCGACTCTTGTTTGGGTATTGACAATCGTCTATTATTCGTCTATTATTTGTATATACTTAAAAAAAGAGATTAACAATGTTCGATCCCCAATTTACAATAACACCAAGGCTTCTTGAAAATATCAAAAAAATTGGAATAATTGTCGCCGATCTCAATAAACGTCATTTTTTAAAGTTGACGTTGGTTAAACTGGAAAAAACTGCTCGTGAAATTTCCGCCTACTCCTCGACCAGTATAGAAGGCAATCCTTTAGCTCTAACAGACGTAAAGAAAATTATTCAAAACCAACCACAGAATCTGAGGGATACTGAAAAGGAAGTTCTCAATTATAATGAAGCATTGGAATTTCTAAATAAAGGTATACTTGATGAATCAATTAAATTTAATTTAGAGCTAATCTTAAAAGTTCAAAAAAAGGTAACTGCCGGACTGATAGACACTTACAATGCTGGCAAACTGCGAGAACAACCGGTTTTTGTCAACAACCCGCGAACTAGAAAAACTGTATATCTTCCGCCAGATCATCAAGATGTTAAAAATTTAACTAACGATCTGCTTAGATTCACATCAATCAGTAAAAGCCGCCTTGATCCTCTGATTGTAGCGGGTATATTTCATAAACAATTTGTTATTATTCATCCGTTTATTGACGGGAATGGGAGAACCGCGCGATTAACTACGAAGGTTCTGCTTGCCAATATGGGTCTCAATACCTTTAATTTATTCAGCTTTGAAAATTATTACAACCAGAATGTGACCAAATATTTTGAAAACGTTGGGATTCGAGGCAACTATTACGACACCAGGGATCAAGTTAACTTCACTGTTTGGTTAGAGTATTTTACTGACGGAATTATTGACGAACTCTTGCGGGTCAGTAAGCTTTTACAGAAAGAGATGTTGGTGCCCGAAACCACTTTGAAAGATTATCATTTGAAAATATTGGAATTTATTAAAAAAAATGGCTTCATTACCAATCCAGACTATGCCAAACTAACCGATCGGGCCAAGCCGACCAGAAATCAAGATTTTAATAAACTGATTGACTTGAACGTTATTGAACGACACGGAAAAGGCAAAGCGACATATTACAAGCTCAAAGATTATTAAGCCGAGATTATAAAATGAAAAAGGGAACAATTAGCGTACTGCATAAATATTTTTTTGAGAAATGCAAAGACGATGTTTTGCGGGCAATGCAGGAATTCTTTGATGACAAAAATATAACACCGGGCAAACCATTAGTTTTAAATGACCCAAAAGAACAAGAACTATTTATGGAATGGGTTATTTATGACTACGAACTGAAAAATGGAAAAAAAGTGATTGACGAATACTTGGATAAAAACAAATCCAAATTAAGTGAAAAAGAAAGAGAGACATATAGAGCACTAAAACAGAATAAGTACGGATTTTACCAAATAAAAAAAATCAAAATAGGTGAATGGCTGGAGTTGAAAGATATGGAAAATGGCCAGCTTCATAAAGTAGTTGAGTATCAAGGCACATTTAATGCCGAAATAGGTAATGTGATAATTGGCAGAATTGGAAGTGTAATTGACCATGAGGAGTTGATCGGGTGCGAAGGGCCGTATTATCCAAAAGAGGCAGCCGGGGAACTTAGGGAAATTCTTAAAAATATTGATGCCCCAATGTCTCCAAAGTTCACTCGTTATTTTTATGTAATACCGAAACCAATCTCCAAAAATGAAATAGAGAGAGGAAGAAAAGAAATCGCGGTAGTTTTCAAGTCATTTTTGAAAGATGCGAATAGTCCATTCACATTCAAGCAAATTTTAGATATTATCGATTGTGAAACAGGACGAAAAGATTTTTATAAAATAGTAGCAGTTTTTAATGATACGGAAATATCTGATCCTGAAACAATCATGGAATTGGTCACTGATGCTTGGAACTACTTTCCACACAAGTCATTGGATGGAAAAGCCCCGATCGAGATGGTTGGTAAAAAATATTAACTTTTAACAGATGTTCTGTCGTAGGCACGCCTAAGTCTATCTAACCAAGCCATAAGGTGAAAAATCCACCGAATGTTATTCGGTGGATTTTTAATAAAAAGAAAAAGGCCGGCAATGATTGCTCGGCCCGATAGGTTGATAATAGTGACTACTAGCCGGTAATTTTCCAATTGACAGAGAAAAAATCTGATTCTTCTCCTTTGGAAAGGATTTCTCTATGTATTCGGTTGTATGTATCTATAGTACAACTCATGGTTGCCCCTATTAAGTCGGCAGGTCTTCTGCTCTTAATATGCTTGATCTCCTTCTTTATCCTGAGGTATTCGATCTCTGACGGATCTTCCGGAATTTTGATCATGTGCTTGATCATTCTTAGTTCGTCGAGGTCTGCCAGACCTGGACGCCTGACTGTGTTTTTCCTCAACTCATTCTCTCCTTAATCAACTAAAATCTCTTCTTGAGATTTTACACACAAGGAGAAATGTTACTCTGTAATCCTTGAATTGTCAACTGGTGGACAATTTGGAGCAAAAATATAAAGTGCTGGCAATCCAATGTCTGTCTTTAATATATCCTTTCAAAACAATTTTAGTAAACTATTTAACTATTCAACAAATCGTTATATAATATAATTATATGAAAAAGGCGAGGGGATCGGCCCTAATTATTTCAATGCTTTTAATTACTGCAGTTTCAGGAATGGCTTTTAGTATTGCAAGATTGCTTTTTGTGGAAGCTGCTACTGCGACTTTGTATGAAAATGGTTCGGTGGCTTATTATTCAGCCGAATCTGGTATTGAAGAGGGTTTTTTACGTTACCGATACAATCAGAACGCTGAAATCCCTTTTGCTTTTACGTTAGAGGATAAGAATGTCTTCCGCACAAATTTAAAAATCGCCAAAACAGCAAAGGGAACTCCATTGGACGGACTATATGTAGGCAGAAATCCTGTTGTTGATGGGTTAGGAAATGATGATTACATTAATAATTGGATCAATTGGAACGGAAATGATCAGATTGTTGACCTGAGAATGGGCTATATCGGCACTTTTGGCGCTCCTTATTATGGCCATGATTCTGATGGTAATGGTGAGTTTGGTCTTACAGCAGCTGGTGGTTGGATTGCAGGTTCCGATTACGGGGCAGATAATTTTTCTATATTAAAAATACCAGAGGATGAGGCATTAAAAATAAACCTTTCGGGGTATAATTTTTCCAATAGCTTATACTTTGGTATGAAGATAAAAGCGCCATCTAACTTTTCTGATACTTTTCCCTCAAAATGCCAAGCCATGGCGGAAATAAAATTCACTGTAAAGTATGCGGTGGGGGGGGTAAAAGAATTTAAATCTCTATTTGTGCCGACAGGTTGTGCGTCAAATCTGCCTTCGAAGATTAAAAATATTGGGGTCTACGAGGCAATTAATTCTAGTTTGGATTCTTCTGATTCGTACGCTCTATCTATTAGAACAAATCGTATTCAGGACATAATCGACGTTAAAAGTTTTGGCGTGATGCCTTCAACAAATGATGAGGTTGTGCTTTCTGTCAGGCCGATCAATTACGATGCATACATTGGTCTTACAACTTATGGTTGTGTCTCAATTGAAAATATAAATAATTCTAATTGTAATAAAAAATCAAATGTTCCCAGTGGCCCTTACACTTATATCCAGACAACCGGTTTTTATGCTGGAGTATCGAAAAAACTTGAAGCGAATATTGACCGACAATCCGGCACGCTATATGATTTATATGATTATGTAATTTTTAAACCATGATTGGGAGGCCAAAATGGCAAATGCAAAGGTTTTAATTGTTGATGATGACATGACGCTGAGAGAGCTTTATGAAGAGAGAATGAAGCAAGAAGGTTATGTTATTGTTTCGGCTTCGGATGGAGAAGAGGCGATCGAAAAAGCAATCGCTGAGATGCCAGACGTAATACTTCTAGATATTATGATGCCAAAGATCAATGGCATAGATGTCATGAAAATGCTTAGAGAGAAAGAGGAAACATCCGGCATTCCTATTATTGTATTGACTGCTCTCGTACAAGAGATAGATAAGATTAAAGATATGATGAAGCCAACTGACGCTTATTTGGTTAAAAGCGAAAGCCTTCCTAAAGATGTAGTAGCCCATGTAGAAAAGGCAATTGCAGGATAGTGTAAAATTATAGTTTGAATACATGAAAAATAAGCGGTCAAAAACCGCTTATTTTTATAACTAAAAGTTTCTTGACAAGGAGCAGATAGCAAATCCCAGGTTGAAAAGAGATTGCTCTTATAATCGATTCTGACGCCACAATGGCTGGAGCCAAGGCAATCTGGCGGGCATGGTATAAAAGAAGCGGTGCTTGGTTTGTAGAGCGATTAGTAGGGCTTAAAAGGGTTTTCGCGGCCTTGTTCATCTTTTTGTGAAAAATCGATGACAGCTGGATTTTTCACTTTATCTAATTCTGATTCGTTGAGTTTGTATGCCGCTGTTGATGCTTCTTCTGAAGCAACAAGGTTTTCCTTGAGTAAATTGATAGAAAAATAGATTGATATAAAAATTGAAATTATGATGATGGTAAATGCTGAATAGCGAGGTATCTTCTCTTTCTTATTTTCCATAATAAAGCCTCCCGTTCAATGTTAGATTGAGCAGATCGTTCTCTTTAACGGATAGATCTATTCTGGATATCGAATTATATCTCTCAAGACGCTCCATGCTTTTTATGATTTCTACAATTGTTGGGAATGAAGCCGCAGTATTGAAAGAGTAGTTTGTAATTGTAGTATCTTCGGGCTCCTTATCATTTTTCTTGATGGTCGTTTCCGAAATTGAAAAATTATCCATCACAAAATTTTTACTCTTCGCTAATTCTTCAGTCTGCACCATAAAGCGGCTGATTTCAGTGGTTTCTGGCCAGAGAACGCTCACTTCTTTCAAAACTTTTCCCAGATTGCTTTCTGTTGATCTGCTTTTCTTCAGAATCGATAGTTTTTTCTGATTGGTTATCAACTCACTTTTCTTTTCTGAGCTCTCTAACTTGTGTTTGTTGTAGCTGGCAACTGCCGGTTTTGTAATAAACCAAAAGAATAGGAAGCCAATAATTATTATGCCTATTCCTATAAGGATAAATTTTTTAATAAAATCGTTCATTCTGTTTTTTCTAATTCACAAGATAAATTGAATGTAAAACTACCTGACGTTTGATCTAGCGAGGATGAAGTGAAAGTAACGTTTTTAAAATATTCAGAAGACTCCATGTTGTCTTTAAATTTAGCTATGTCTGTTCTTGATGCGGCTATACCTGTCAAGCTGACACGCTTGCCGTCGTTGAGAGACATGGTCTTGATCTGCACTTTGACCGGGGTAGTGTTCGATAACTCGATAACTATATTGCTCCACAATATTTTGGTCTTATTTGCCTCAGATAGGCTGCTTATTTTTCCGTTTGTTTTGGCGATTGCATCTTCGACATCTTTGTATTTTGAAATTTCTGTATTAGTTTCAACTAGCTGATTTTTGGTCTTTTCGTTTTTTTGTTCTAATGTCC
>JBBQQK010000030.1:0-11199 GCA_038216025.1 Patescibacteria group bacterium | reverse complement strand
TCAATTTCTGCTACATTGAGACTGCGCGTGTTGCTTATTTTGATTTTCACCTTTCTATCATAACCGACACGCGCATACTGACCAATGTGTTGTAATATGTGCCGTCCAGGCGCATTTTTCAATTGGAAAGCGGTACCTGTTACACGCATTCTGCATTGGATAAGACTAGGTCTGTACTTTTCTCTGAAATATGTTATGATAATACTAATGGCGTGAATTATGCGCCTTTTTAATTTTTTCACAAGATCATGAACGAAGAAGTAATTTTACGATTTGATGAAGTCAATTTCGAATATATCTATGATAAGCCGATTCTAGACGGTGCCAGTTTTAGTGTGCGCCGTGGAGCAAAAATAACCTTGATGGGACAAAATGGCGCTGGTAAAAGTTCTCTTTTCGCTATGATAACGGGGGAACTGAAGCCTAAGTCAGGTCAGATTTCTATTGCCAAGGACATCACTATCGCTACAGCCAAACAGGTAATGGCTCGCGACGATCTTTCTTTGTCTGTTAAGGAGTATTTTTCCAAAGCCTTTAAACTGAAATCAAATGACTTGGATAGTAAGATTCACAAGGTGTTGACAGCGGTGAATTTGGAAATACCCACTGACAGGTTAGTTGGCGCGCTTTCCGGCGGACAACAGGCGAGGCTTTTGCTGGCTTTTGCCTTGATTCAAAATTCAGACATTCTGTTGCTTGACGAACCGACTAACAATTTAGATCAAGCCGGTATTGATCACTTAATACAATTTCTTATAATGTATGACAAAACAGTGATTGTGATTTCACATGACGCAGATTTTTTAAACTGTTTTACTGAGGGAGTAATTTATCTCAATGTCTTTACGCATAAAATTGAAAAGTATGTCGGCGATTATTATTCTGTTGTTGAGGAAATAAGTAGGCGAGTTGAAAGCGAGCAAAGAAAAAATGCTCAACTCAAGAGAACTATTATAGACCGCAAAGAAAAGGCCAACTTTTTCTCAAATAAAGGCGGCAAAATGCGTCAGCTGGCCAAGAAGATGAAAGACGAAGCCGCAGATCTTGAAGAAGAGATCATTGATGTCCGTCATGAAGATAGATCTATAAAGAATTTTAATATCGTTGCTCAGGATATTGGCGGAGAAATTGTAAAAATAAGCGCTTTGACCGCTTTTAGAAATCATAAGCCGCACATTAAAGAAGTTGATAAGGTTATCCGCAAGCGAATGCATGTTTTGGTTACTGGGCCAAACGGAATCGGCAAAAGTACTTTCTTGCGAAGGCTTGTCTCCAACCAAGATCAACACATAAAAATATTGGATGAAGTGCGCATTGGCTATTACAGTCAGGATTTTTCAAATCTAGATTTTAACCAAACCGTTTTTGATTCGTTGGATAGCGCACGGGCAGCAGGTACGGATATTCAGGCGATGCGCTCGATTGCAGCAGGTTTTCTAATCACCGGCGATCTCATGGGTCGTAAAATCAGCGAGTTGTCAGAAGGGCAGAAAGGTTTGCTGGCTTTTGCGCGACTTGCGATTATGCAACCGGGCCTTATGATATTGGATGAGCCAACTAACCATATCAATTTTCGTCACTTACCGATCATTGCCAAGGCTGTTGATGAATTTACAGGTGCCATGGTTATGGTCAGTCATATGCAAGATTTTGTAGAAC
Source organism: Patescibacteria group bacterium (assembly GCA_038216025.1). Lineage (GTDB taxonomy): Bacteria > Patescibacteriota > UBA1384 > XYA2-FULL-43-10 > 1-14-0-10-43-13 > JBBQQK01. The sequence continues at coordinate 9,540 of JBBQQK010000030.1, read as the reverse complement.
AAATAAAGTTCGATGAGGAGATAGATTTAAGTCGGGTTTGATGAGATCTCATTCGACCGGCAACCGCTTGATTTTTTATCTATTAATAAATAGAATCGTTCCATGGAATATAAAAGAATAAAATTGCCAAATAAAACTTTAAGACAGACATTAGCAGCGCCCTTTATTTTCGGGATGATAGTGCCGATTGTTTTTTTGGATATTACTATTGAGATATATCACCGAATAGCTTTTCCTCTTTATGGCATTCCCGTAAATAAACGATCAAATTACATAAGGATTGATCGTCATAAACTTTCATACTTAAAGACGCGAGATAAATTGTGGTGCATATATTGCGGGTACGCTAATGGCATTTCTGCCTATTGTGTTAAAATAGCAGGCGATACGGAGAAGTATTGGTGTAGCATAAAACACAAATCAGGAGATGGGTTTGTTGAACCAGTTCATCACAAATATTTTCTGGAATACGGTGACGAAACTGCATACAGAAATTTAGACAAACAATAGTAGAACCCTATATTGATAGGTAAATGCAGCAAATATAAGTTATCACGTACGCAATTGCCGGTTTGCAAGATCTTATTTCGTTTAAGTGATTTAATAGGTAAAAATACAAATATCTCTTTTTGTGACAGTCCTTCACATCTTTGGGGCTGTTTATTAGTGTTCCGTTAATAAATACTTTCATAGTAAGTATTACATGTTCATACTAAATTGTCAGGCAGTGTTCGGGTCAATTTTCAACTTGTCATAAACAAATCAAAAACAATTCATAAATTATTGTACTCCTAGCTAAAGAATACTTTTTGCTCGTTTTGTAGTATCAATTCTGACATGCGCAAATCGGGCGCCTTAATTCACTAATCTATTCCTGGTTAGGTCGAACCAGAGGAGATTATATTAGTCAATAAATCAATTTATCAATCAAGGAGAATTTAGAAATGAAATCAAAGTATCTTTTAAGTTCGTTGATGGCCGCTGCTGGCTTCTTAGTATTTACCGGCATGGCAAAAGCTTCGGACGCAACGGTTAGCAACAGTACGACTGGGGCAGAATCGCATAATAAAGCATCAATTAACATTAGCTCATCAAATACAGCCGCTATCAACAATGTAGCCAATGTTCGCAATAACATTAATGTTTGCGCCAATACCGGCGGCAACAAAGCCAATATGAATACCGGCGACGGTTCGGTCGTAACTGGCGATGCTAGCGCAACAGTCAGTTCAAGTACCAATGTTAACAATGTTTCATTGCAGGGGAGCAGCAGTGCCGGAGGTTTTTCGGCTAACGTCTCAAATAATACCGCCGGAGCGAAGTCTCATAACGACGCAAAGGTTGATGTTGATTCGCCTTCTACTCTCGTTTTAAATAACAGTGCTAATATTGCCAACAATCTTTCTACTCGTCTTAATACCGGAGAAAACAAAGCCAATATGAATACCGGCGACGGCGCGGTTCGATCTGGAGAAGCGAATTCATTATTGAGAGCGACAACCAGAGCCAATATGGCCGATATAGCCTTCGGTGGTGGTATGAGCGGCGACATCACATTGTCAAATATGCGTACAGGTTACGATTCGGACAATGATATTAACGCTAATATTTCGTCTGGCAAAGAGCTATATATCACAAGCGAAGCAGTCATCAATAATAACTTCGATGCAAATGTTGAAACTGGAGATAATGAAGCCAGCAAAAACACCGGTGACGGTTCATCTCGAAGCGGCGACGCAAGCGCAACAACTGAGGTTACAACCGCCGTTAACGAAACTCGTGTTAGGCAAAGAGGTGGAAGCGGATCTTTTGATGTAGCTTTGAGTAACAACACAACCGGCGCACAGTCTGACAATTACATTAGGCTGGATCTAGATAGCGGCGATTCAGTTTATGTCGATAATATTGCTGACATTAATAACGATATCTATGCAAAAGCGGAAACTGGTGACAATCAAGCCAACATGAATACTGGCGACGGCGCAGTCAGAAGCGGTGACGCCTCGGTTGAGGCTACTTTCTCAACCAGAGCCAATCTGGCCGATCTTAATATGGGAAGTGGCTCTGGAGACGTAATGGTTGATGCGACCAATTCGCACACCGGTTACGATTCAGACAATGACATTAGGATTGATTTGGACAGCGGAAGCGAATTGTCTATCAATAATCAAGCTCAGATTTACAACCAATTGGATCTTAGGGCGTTGACTGGCTACAACAAAGCCAACATGAATACAGGTGATGGGTCAGTTGTTTCCGGCGACGCTAGCATCGATGGCGAATTGAACACCACAGCCAACAAGACCTCATTTATTGGCGCAGCTATGGGTTCGGGCGACATGGATGTTACGGCTTCAAACAACATTACCGGCGCTAAGTCCGACAACAATATCAAGTTTGACCTGAATAAAGAGAACGAAATGGACATTAATAACGCCATGGACGCGTGTAATGATGGTGTCATCGTAAATCACACTGGCGAAAATAAAGCTAAGGAGAACACTGGGGACGGCGGTATTCTTTCTGGGGACTCAGCGGTTGATGTAACAGTGAACACTAGTGGTGGAAATATCGGAAGTGGGGCAATGGATGGTATGTCTTCTTTTAATGATTTTTCCACAAGTCAAGATTTGAACGGCGACGGACAAATTCACGTTTCAGTTGATGGTAACGATATACTTTAATCCGCAAAAGAGGCAATATGAAAAACGTTTTTAAACGGATCATATCACTCTTTGCCATAAGCGGGCTGGCCTTGTTTTTGGCCAGCCCTGCCATGGCCTCGACCGAATATGATCCGAATGATTCTACTTTTGACCCAAGTGGAACATATGTTCCACTTGTAGTCACGGTTGTCCCGCCGGCGGAGAATCAAACTGTGACAGATTCTAATGGCAATACAAATACTGCCATTGAAGATAATTCAAACAACTCCGCCGTTCCTGATCAGTCAAATAGTACGGTAAATGGTGTAAATACCAACAGTAGCAACGACAATAGTAATATTGCTACTGTTGACTCAACAGACAGCAATTCCAACAGCACAACCAGTGGAAACAGCGAAACGGGAGCTGGAAGCGACAATAATACAACAACAAACAACAAACAAAACAATAATACAAATGTTGGAAATCAAACAGACATCAATAATAATGCGGACGCGACATCTGACACTGGTAATAACAATGCTGGTATGAATACCGGAGACGGTAGCGTCACGACCGGAAACTCGGATATTGCTGCTAACATTATTAATTTGGCCAATACAGTCATTGATGGCAGTAAAAGCATGGCTTTGCCTGTAATAAATTATTTTTCGGATCTAATCGGCGATATTATTGCTGGCGATAATAGCAGCGCGCCTGTTTTGGGCTCTGATCTGAATCTATTTCAGATTGTATCTAATTTCTTGACTGGAAATGGTTCGGATAATTCGTCAATTGTCAATAATAATTTAGGCAACAGTAGAATAACAGATAATAATGCTAATACTGATAACAACTTAAATTTGTCGGCAAACAGCGGGCAGAATACCACTTTAATGAATACCGGCAATGGCGACGTTGTGACCGGCAATGCCAATGTGGCGGCCAACGTTGTTAATTTTCTTAATACTTCTGTCTTGGCTTCAAGCTGGTGGATGGGAATGGTCAACGTATTCGGTAACTGGATGGGAAATTTAGTTTTGCCCAGTCTTACAGGCAGTAACGGTAGCGTCACCTCCAACCAAAGTGCGACCAATGGTCAAACCGGAGCAGATTCTGATAACGTTTCTATTATTAACAATAATAATGGTACCGATCAGACTATTAATAACAATGCAAACCTGATCGACAATGTAACAGCCAATGGCAACACTGGCGATAATCAGTCTCTTGCCAATACCGGATCGGGATCGATCAAGTCTGGCGATGTTAATATCAAAGATAATAAATTAACATTTGCCAACAATACTGTGGTTGGAAATCAGTGGTGGATGATGATTATTAATTCTTTGCATGGTTGGTCCGGAGCTTTGATTGGCTCACCGGATGGTACGATGCAGTTAGTGTCTGTTTCGCAACTGCAATCAGCCGACAATTCGCAAACCGGAGCCGGCTCTGATAATTTTGCTACTATTAATAACGACAATAGCAGTACAACGACCGTGAACAATACGGCCAATGTTGGAAACATGCTAGAGCTTTCAGCTAATACCGGCGGAAACAAGGCTAGCTACAATACCGGAAGTGGCGATATTAAAACCGGAGACGCAAACATTCTTTCTAATTTGATTAGTTTCGCCAACAATACTTTTCATGTCCAAAATTGGGCTATGGGCATTATCAATGTCTTCGGTAACTGGTTTGGAGATGCTCAGATGGATAATACAGCGCTCGGATTAAATACGGTCGTAACTACAGGTTCGTCAGATATTAATGTCCAGAATCAAAATACCGGAGCTGGCTCTGATAATTCTGCAGCGATCAATGACACTGCAAATAGCCAGCTGAAAATAAATAACGATCTGAATATTGAAAAAACTTTGACGGTAAATGTTAATACCGGACGCAATAAGTCAGACATAAACACTGGAAATTCTGACATTCAGAGCGGAAATATTAAAACTGAAATCAATGACCGCGCGGTTGGAAACGGATTGTTTTTGCCTGTTGCCTTCTTGGCATCGGATAGCAATGCAAATCTGGCGGCAAAGAATTCAAACACGGGGAGTGATTCTGATAATAATTCCCTAATCAATTTTCTAAAAAATATGAAGATAGTAATATGCAACAAGGTAAATATGGTTAAAAATGTAGCGGCCAACTTAAATACCGGCGATAACGAAGCCGATATGAATACCGGCTCTAGCAGCATAGTCACTGGAAATATTGATTTCAAGTTTAATGAATCAGACAAATTCAACTTCATAAAAGCGGTAATCCCGAAAACTCCAAGCAATCCTCCCGAAGAGAAACCTGAACAAGAATATGGTTCTGGTGGTGGTGGTGCACTTATTGCAACGGATTTGGGCAATGTTTTGCCTCGCGCCGGAGCTGACGGTCTCCTTGAGCTGGCCTTACTCGGACTGACAGCAGCTGGCACAATATGGGCTATTCGCAGGAGACAATAATTTTGAATAGTCGAAATGGCAACACATGAACTGCTTTATCAAAGCAAAGAAGGTTCAGAGTAATATCTGAGCCTTCTTTGCTTTGATCAGTGTTTTCTTGCCTTGATTTCTTGCAATATTCTTCGAAAAGGTCTAATATTTACCTGTCAGATGGTGAGATCCGGATGACTTGTTAAATTAAGATTAATTCTCATATATCAAAATGCTAAAAAGGAAGTTATTGTTTTACTCTATCTAACCGTTTTGCGGTAATTTTGTTATCTGAGGTTTTGAAAGGATACTCTATGATCAGTATGATTCTGGCTGCGCTGGCAGGAATTCTTTTTGGGGTAATCGCTGGATTTGCCATTTTCCGATTACTTTCACAGAAAAAAGTTGCCACAGCTAAAGACAAGGCAGAAAAAATTTTAGAAGACGCAAAGACAAAGGAAAAGGAAATTGTTTTGGCGGCTAAGGACGAAGCGCTCAAAGATAAGCAGTCTGCTCTTAAAGAGTTAGATTCAAAAACAAAGTATCTGGAGAGAATCGAGCAAGATTTGCGACGAAGAGAATCCAGTATTGACGGGAGATACGATGAGATCAGCAAGGCTCAAAGAAATGTAGGAGAGAAAGAAAAGCAGATAGAAGAAACAAAGCAAATACTTCGAGATTTACGCAAGAAACAAGAAGATAGCTTGGAGAGAATTGCCAAGATGAAGAAAGAAGAAGCCCAAAAGGTGCTTTTTGACTTAGTCGAAAAAGAGGGAAAAGAAGAATTAGTTAAAAAAATCAAAGAAGTAAATCTTTACGTAAAAGATCAGGCCGAAATGGAAGCCAGAAAGATCTTAGTTACTTCAATGCAAAGAATCGCCGCGGAGACTGCCTCGGAAACCACGATCTCCACAATCGATATTCCGTCTGATGAAATGAAAGGACGAATAATCGGCAGAGAAGGGCGAAATATTCAATCCTTTGAAAAAATTACAGGTGTTGATCTTATTATTGACGACACGCCAGACGCCGTAGTTATCTCGACTTTTGATCCGATCCGCCGACAGGTTGCTAAGGTCACATTGTCAGAACTAGTGGCTGATGGTCGGATTAATCCTTCTCGTATAGAAGAAGCATTTGAAAAAGCAAAAAAAATTGTATCGGAAGATATCAAGAAGTCGGGCGAAGAAGCTGCTTACGAAGTCGGCGTGACCGGATTGCCGTTGGAAGTGCTAAAGATTCTAGGCCGTTTAAAATTTCGGACTTCATTTGGTCAAAATCAGCTACAGCATGCAATAGAGGTCTCTCGCATCTCAGGATTGATCTCAGAGGAAATTGGAGCTAATACAGAAATGGCGAAGAAGGCAGGCCTTTTACATGATCTTGGTAAAGCTGTTGATCATGAAGTTCCAGGTTCTCACGCAGTTATCTCGGCTGATATTGCTCGAAAGTATAAATTGTCCGAAGACTTAATACATGCAATAGAAGCGCATCATGAAGATGTTGAAATTAGAACAGTTGAGGCAGCAATAATCCAGACCTCTGATGCTATTTCTTCGGCTCGCCCTGGTGCAAGAAGAGAATCTTTGGAACTGCACATGAAGCGGTTGCAAGAACTGGAACGAGTAGCCAATTCTTTCCCGGGAATTGACAAATCTTATGCAATTCAGGCCGGCAGAGAAGTTAGAATTTTCGTTCGTCCTGAAGAAATTGATGATCTTGGCGCAGAAAAGCTGTCGAAAGAAATTGCAAAAAAGGTTGAGGAAGAAGTTCAATATCCTGGACAAGTAAAGATTCATGTTATACGTGAAACAAGAGTAGTAGAATACGCAAAATAGAATGAATAATATGAACAATAAAGAGCCCGAATATAAAAGCCAGGACATTTTCAGAGTTTTATTTATCGGCGATATCGTAGGGAAACCTGGAAGACGGGCAGTCTTGCATTTTGTTCCTTTGTTAAAAGCAGAAGAAAATATTGATTTAGTGATCGCCAATGGCGAAAATATGTCTGCAGGAAAAGGTATAACTTACGAAAAATACAAAGAAGTGATGGACGGCGGCGTTGATTTTATGACTAGCGGAAACCATATATGGAATAATAAAGAATTTTTTCCTTATCTCGACAGGGAAGAAGTGAAAGTGATACGCCCAGCCAATTATCCATCAACTTTGCCAGGGCGGGGAAGTGTAATATTGGATGTAAAGGGCGTAAAAATTTCAATTATCAACGTCCAGGGGCGAGTTTTTATGAGAGATGACATTGAAGATCCCTTTGTCGTTTGTAAAAATATAGTTGATCAAAACAAAGACAGCATCAATATAATAGATTTTCATGCAGAGGCAACAAGCGAAAAAATAGCTCTGGGATATTATTTGGATGGTTTGGTCGCCGCAGTTCTTGGTACGCACACCCATGTGCAAACGGCAGACGAGAAAGTTCTGTCGGGCGGCACTGCTTTTATATCGGATGCGGGAATGTGCGGTCCCAAGGAGAGTGTCTTGGGGGTTGAAAAAGAAATCATAATTGAAAAGTTCTTGACAGCAATGCCATTATCCCATAAAGTAGCAAAAGGAGACTCACAGTTTAATGCCGTTATTGTGGATATAAACAAAGTTACAAAAAAGGCTTTGAGCATAAGGCGAGTTTCAAGTATATTAAAGGTGTAATAATGTTAAGAAGGGAGGTGAAAGGAACAAATGAATAAAAGTGAACTTATAAACGAGGTTGCGAGAAAAACCGGACTTTCTAGAAGAGAAGCTGAAGTAGGCGTACAGACTATGCTGGATGCAATCATTACTGAGCTATCTAAGGGAAGTAAAATAACATTGACTGGATTTGGTACGTTTGATATTGGTAAGCGGCAAGCTAGAGCAGGTGTTAATCCGAGAACAGGTGATCCTATAAAAATCCCTGCGACAAAAATGCCTAGATTCAAGCCAAGTAGAAATGTTAGAGATAAGATCAAATAAATAAAAATGCCCTCCAATTGGTGGGCATTTTTATTTCAGAAAGGTTCGTTGCTTGGAGAGTAAACAAATAAGATGCACATACTCATGAGACCAAGAAGATAAAACACAAATGATAGTATAGCGACCGAGGTACTTTTTTGTTTATTTTGCTTTGTTTTGCCTTCGAGAAGAAGACGCCCCATAAGTTATTTGGGCAGTTCCTTGTATTCACATTCTTGGCCAAAGTCTCACTTCGCTCTTCAGGCTTCGAGGAATCTGGGAACAGCGGGAACACGAAGTACAATTTATTTACTTAATTAACCTTGACCTTGAAGGTATAAGTCTTGCTGTCATCTGGTTTAAAGTAATCAATTTTTGGCCATGTAACTTTTCTAGTAGAAGCGTTGTAGACACCTCCATTGTCGGCAGAACCCGTGATGTATTCGACACTTGCCGGAATAGCGGCACTAAATAAAACAAACTCAGTGACAACATTGAGATTGGGGTTGTCTGCTTTGATGGTATAAACGACATCGCTCTTGCTAGCAGAATAAGAAGATGTAGAAATTTCAATGTTGGGTTTCCTTCAAAAAAAATCCAATATAGTAAGCACTGACCTATCGGTAGCAAGATATGCAAGATCACCGTAGATAGTTAGACCACCCAGATTGCCGACCATATCATCATATTTCCTTATAATCTTAGGATTTGACAAATCCTTTAGATCAACGATGCTGTAGTCGATTCTTGACGCAACCAAAGCAAGCCCATTTTTGAAAGAAATATAATCCGGAAGCATGCCCAGTGAAGATGCACTCAATACAGTGCCTGCGGGAATATTTAGAGGATTAGATATATCATAAACCCACAATCCATTTCCATTATTGCCAGCATAAAGCCGATTACCTTCTATAGCATAACCAAGACTAGATCCATTACCACTTGCGAGTGTCTGCACAAGACGCATATTAGTAATATCAATAACAAGAATATTAACCGGGTATGAAGTACCGACAAAGCCATAAGATATTCCGCTTAACAGCAGTTGATAAATTCCAAGCTGTTCCCACGGTATCCAACTGGTCGATCCATTCAATATATTACTCGGCTACAAGGGAGAAATTGAGCAGGCGACCCCGCCGAACAGGCGGGGGAGCGCAACTCCAAACATTATTAAAAAAGACCTAAGTTTTCAATGGTCGGGGTGCGCGGATTTGAACCGCGGGCCTCATCGTCCCGAACGATGCGCGCTACCAGGCTGCGCTACACCCCGCAAATAGCTGGTAAGGAGAGTAGATTGTATTGAAAGGTAATCAATTTATATTACATTACTTTAACTCTATTTTTCTTGCAATATCTAACTCAGTCTTTTCCAATCGAATAATGGTGCTGAACTAGAGGTGTCAGTTATGAGTTTTAATTAATTATCTTTTCTAATACTATTTCTTAAATATCTCTTTTTGATCTTGACAAAAAGTGTTGATCTAACTTTATTCATATCAATT
>JBBQQK010000029.1:0-12319 GCA_038216025.1 Patescibacteria group bacterium | reverse complement strand
GTTGCTTGGTTTCGGCATGCTCGGCCTTGCAGTTTACGGCAAGCGTCGTATGAGTAAGAATGCTTAATTTCTGCATCAATTAATTGAATATGATAAGGAAGAGGCGTTGCTTTTAGCAGCGCCTCTTCTTGTATCAGCATTATCGTGAGGCTGAAAGCAGGACTCGCTTCACGAAAGGGCCTCGATTTTAGAACCAGACTTTTATCAGGTTTTGTTTTAGATCGTGAGTAATCGTGAGGCAATAAATAGTTTTATATATTTAAAAGATGATATATCTACGCAACCACATAATAAACAAGCAGTTTTAAATATTCGATCCAGATAGGATAATACATCTCACTACTCTGCTCAAAAGAGGTAGCCGCAAAAGGAACCACTTCAACTTCAGTAGGCAACGATCTCCTGAAAGCCAGTACGACTCGCCGCATATGGGCAGGTGATGATACTACGACAAGCTTTTTGACATCTCGCGGCAGTAATTTTGCAACATTTCTCGCCTCATTGAGTGTACCGAAAAGCCCTTCTGGCATCTCTAGGGCGACCACCCTGTCAAGCGACACTCCCCGCCACGCCAGGTAATCCATCTGCCACTGCGTCCCGGTCCAGGAAGCCTGAGCCTTGAAGCTATATGGATATGTCCCGTCATTCCGCATTAGCAGTAGGCGTGGAACTCTCTTCCATTGAATTAAGTCAGCACCGGCAGCCAAGCGCTCCCATGTTGAGACACCTCCTGCCAATACATAACAGGCATCGCCCCGCGCGTCAACGTCATGAACAACCAACGGTGCAGCAACAAACTTTCTAATCGGCGGAGATGACGAAAGGATTACTACTACTCCACATGCTGTCATCAAACTGAGTACCGTGGCAGCTTTTGGTTTACTAAAAGATGCCCTGTTAAATAAATACTTCATTTCTCTCGCTCGCCTTTGCTAACCAAAAATATTACCGAGTGTGTTTGTTAATTGCTTTAAACAGAACAATACAACATGGTTCCCAGATTTAAAATAAATTATTAACGGTATGGAATATTGGTATTACATGAGGTATAGTCTCTGGAAATCGTAACCAACCATGACAAATCAAACCTCACGCAACATACGCATCCTCCATCTTATCTCCGGTGACCTCTGGGCAGGCGCTGAAGTCATGGCGTTTAATCTGCTCCGCTCGCTGAACGAATTTCCTGATATTGACCTTCAGGTGATTCTCCTCAACGATGGAAGGCTGGCAGATGAATTGAGGAGTCTCGGTATAGCCGTCCAGATCGTCGATGAAAAGCAGCATTCCTTCTGGAAAATATACCAAGACATACAAGCAATCATTGGCACCAACCGTCCAGACATCATCCACGCACATCGCTACAAAGAAAATCTGCTCGCGTTCATGCTCTCAAAACGCTGTCGCAAAGTGAAGCTTATTTCGACCCTTCACGGACTGCCTGAAGTTGCTGGCAGACGCCCCGGCCTAATCACCCGATTAAAATCACGAACAAACTTTTTCCTGCTGGCTAAATTCTTCACGAAAACAGTAGCAGTCTCGAACGATATAGGTAGTTCACTGATTGACCATTTTGGGTTTGCCCATAAAAGAGTAGCGGCAATCCACAACGGCATGCGTTTGCCTCCCCTCCCCTCTTTTTCAGTACGGGATGGCCAGCCATTTGTTATTGGTTCATCAGGACGGCTCTTCCCGATCAAGGATTACCCGTTGATGATCGAGATAGCGCGGGTAATTGCCGCATCAGGGACGACTGACATTCGCTTTGAACTTGCGGGAGACGGCCCGGAACGAGGAGAACTGGAACGCTTGATTCACAGTTATGGATTACAGGATCTCTTTATTCTGCGAGGACATCAAGATGACATGGATTCATTTTACCGGGGCTTGAATGTTTATATCAATACCTCGGTCCACGAAGGAATTCCCATGACAATATTGGAGGCGCTCTCTCACGGCCTGCCGGTCATAGCACCTGCAGTTGGTGGCATTGTCGAGATCGTTGAAAACGGGGTAGAGGGCTTTTTGATTGAAGGACGGAACCCACAGGACTTTGCGGCAAAGTGCCTCCAGCTATATGAAGACGCTGAATTGAGTGAGCTGATGTCAAAGGCCGCACGTAAGAGAGCAGAGCGGGATTTCTCAGCAGATATCATGGCGGAGAGGTACTATCAAATTTACCGTTTGTAATCTTCCACGAAAACTTATCCACGAAGTACACGAAGAGGCACGAAGGTGAAAATATAAGACAGAAACATGAACAAAACCAGTAGGCTGTCATCCTCGAAGTACTCAAAGAAAATTGAAGTTATTTTGAGATTTTTTTTACGTTATTATTGGGTCCTGATTCTCGTAATTACTTGCTTTTTTCGTGTTCCTTCGTGTTCTTCGTGGAAAGTCATTTGAGGTACAATATGGAGCTGATTTTAAAAGATGAAGTCTTTCAGGTTATCGGGGCCGCAATTGAAGTTCACAAAGTGCTCGGCAGTGGTTTTCTTGAGGCGGTATATCATGAAGCTCTTACAATTGAACTGTCCGAACGAGCCGTCTCCTCCAGATCTCAGGCCCTGTTAAAGATTGACTACAAGGGCAGACAACTTAAAAAGGAGTACGTTGCGGATTTCATCTGTTTCGATACACTGATTGTTGAAATTAAAGCTCAGTCGAAACTTACTGGCATTGAAGAAGCGCAAGTAATTAACTATCTTAAAGCAACTGGATATCAGGCAGGGTTGCTAATCAATTTTGGCAGCGTAGGTAAGCTTGAGTGGAAGAAGTTCGTGTATTAAAGAAGGGCACGAATTGATACAAAGCTAATCTCAATTGTTTTTAATATCCATACGAATTATTTCTCGATTACAACTGTATTTTTGTAAGTAGAAAAGACTTTAATCAATCCGTTTTTTTGCTTCATCTATTTTGACTTTCTTCGTGCTACTTAGTGACCTTCGTGGATAAAATTGATTTCCTCATATAATACGGGAGCGTTTATGGAATATATTTTCGCTGCATCACTTTTTCTGGTCTTCCATGCCTATTTTGGCTATCCGCTCTCCCTGCGCATTTTAGGTATGTTTCGGCGTAGGGACGTGGCAAAAAAACCTTGCGAACCCGCAGTAACCCTTATTATCACCGCCTGCAACGAAGAGCGGAGAATCACTGAAAAACTTGAAAACACCATCAAGCTTGACTATCCACGTGAAAAGCTTCAGGTGCTGATCGCCTCGGACGGTTCAACTGATAAAACCAACGAGATTGTACTTGGGTACGCTCAACACGGCATTCAACTGCTAGACTTCCAGGAGCGGCGTGGAAAAGAAAATGCCCAGAAAGATGCCGTGGCTCATGCTACCGGAGAGATCATAATTTTTTCCGATGTGGCAACGTTGATTGATCCACACGGACTCAGGGAGATTGTCGCCAACTTTTCAGATTCATCGGTTGGCTGTGTAAGCAGCGCCGACAAAGTCCTCGGTCGTGACGGCAAGCCATGCGGAGAAGGGTTTTACGTCAAATACGAGATGTGGCTGAGAGACCTCGAATCACAGGTAAATTCACTGGTTGGTCTCAGCGGGTCGTTTTTTGCCGCACGCAGTGTCGTATGTCAGGATTTCTCCGGAGAGATGCAGAGTGATTTCAGGACGGTCTTGAACAGCATGCGGCTTGGCCTGCGTGGCGTGAGTGATCCGGAAGCGATCGGCTATTATCAGGATGTTGCCGATAACAAGCGCGAATTCGACCGGAAGATCAGGACTGTATTAAGAGGGCTAACGGTATTTTTTCGCAATACGGAATTTCTCAATCCGCTCCAATATGGCCTTTTTGCCTACCAGTATTTCTGCCATAAACTGCTGCGCTGGCTTGTGCCGGTTTTCCTGCTCACCGCCCTGGTGGCCAATGTTGTTTTAAGCGTCTCATCCATGTTTTTTTCAGTGATTATGCTGCTCCACCTGCTATTTTACATCATCGCCATATACGGGTGGCTGGCAAAGACACCACCATCCCGCGCTTTACTGAAAATTCCGCTTTATTTTGTTACGGTAAATCTGGCTATTGTTGTAGCGTGGTGGAGATTTCTGAGGGGTAAACGGATGGTTATGTGGGCACCGTCAGAGCGGTGATGCTGTGATTGGAAAAGATTCTTTCTTTGGCCACGGACAGAGGCGGGACAAAGGCGGGACAGTAAAGCTTAAAATCTTTGGGGTACACCATAAAACCAGAAAGAAGCTGGTGAAAAATCGTGAGAAATCGAGAGGCTAAAAAGGTTTGCCTCACGAAAATTCCTCGATTTAGAATCTACTGACAGAAGGGGCCGGCCTGTTTCATTCTTTAGCCACGGACGAAGGCGGGACAGTAAGGCTCTGAATCTTTGGTTTGTCCAGCTTTTATCTGTGTGGGTCTGTGGCAGATAAAAGATTTCTGATTTAGCCACGGACTCAGCAGATATTATTTTTGGTTTGTAGCCCAGCCGTGCTACAATTGAGCAAAACTATGGAGGTAATATAATGGAAGCTACAATAAGAGCACGGGTAGACGAAGCGGAAAAGCTTGAGTCTGAATCAATTTTGAATCGATTGGGACTTTCTATGAGTGAAGGGATTCGTCTTTTTATTAGACAAGTCAATGAAGTAAAAGGCTTGCCTTTTGAGGTTAAATTAACCGACAAAGCTGCAAAAGAACATGATCTATGGTTTAGGGAACAGGTTACATCAGTTCTTGCCAAGACCGATGATCCTGATAGAATCGCCATTCCACACGATATGGTTCGTGCAGGACTTGACACCAGAATAAAAGCATTGCGAACAAAAGCTGCGAAAGGGTAACCAGTGGAGATTAACTGGGAGCTTGAAGCTAACGATGATTTGATGAACATACTTGAGTATCTTGCGACGGAAAGCATTGATGTTGCGATCGATCAAGTGGCAAAGATCGAAAAGCAGGTTTACGCGTTGTTAAATGAGGTTTCAAGAAAAGGAAAAATGGGACGTATTCAAGGGACAATGGAGCTTTTGATATTAGGCACGAAATATATTGCCGTATATCGTGAGACTGAAGAAGAATACAGGATATTGAGGGTGCTCCATAGTTCGCAGTTTCATGGCTTCAATGTATTGAGCTTAAAAGTTTAGTTGAGTGGTATTTTACTGAATGAAAACTTTGTAATCGTGAGAAATCGTGAGGCTAAAGTGGGTTTGCTTCACGAAACGGCCTCGGTTTAGAATCTACCGACAGAATGCTCAGGGGAATTGTGGCTAACTTGTCAGATTCATCAGTTGGCTGTGTAAGCAGCGTGGATAAGGTGATCGGTCGTGGCGGTAAGCCATGCAATTGGTATGTACTGGTGGCGGTTTGTAAGAGGCAAACGAATGGTTATGTGGGCGCCGTCGGAAAGATAATCCCGTTTTTTTGTATGTTAATACCAGCAGATATTCATCAATACATGGTGCAAATTCTGCAATTCTTGAAACTTATCCGGAGCACCATCAATGAGTAGCACAATTAAAGGCATTGGCAAACACACACTGATTTATGCAATGGGTAGCATTGCGCAACGCGCGGCAAGCTTTATCCTTCTGCCACTCTATACCAGATACCTAACACCCAAAGACTATGGCACTTTAGAACTTGTCGGCCTCACCGCCGACGTCATCTCTATGCTGGCTGGTCTTGGTGTAGCTGCAACGGTCTACCGCTATTACTCCAAGTATGAACGGATTGAAGATAAAAACGCCGTAGTCAGCACCGCCTTCAGCATCATGCTCATGATGTTTCTCACCTGCGTCACCATCGGCATCTTTTTTTCCGGCGGCCTATCGCAACTGATATTCAACGACAATCAACATGCCGAATATTTCATCATCGCCCTACTCTCAATGCTGTTCGGAGTTGGAATTGAGCTGCCCAATGTGCACCTCAGAATTATGCAGCGATCCTCACTTTTCGTCAGCATAAGCATGATAAAGCTCGTCATCCAGATCTGCCTCAACATCTACTTTGTCGTATTCCTCAAGGCCGGTGCCATCGGCGTTCTGAAAAGCACGTTGATTGTCAATATCGCCATGGCCCTGATATTAACAACCTACATGCTCCGCCAAGTCGGTTTCAAAATCTCGAAACAAAAAGCTAAAGAAATCGTCTCCTTTGGCGCTCCGATGATATTCTGGTCACTGGGCAGTTTTATTCTGACCTTTTCAGATCGCTTTTTTCTTAAAGTCTATTCCGACCTTGCCAATGTCGGCATCTACTCCCTTTCCTACAAATTCGGTTTCATCCTCACGACATTTGCGGTAGTACCGTTTCAGCAGATATGGGAACCACGACGCTTTGAGATATGGAAACAGGCTGACGGGGAGGAAAATTTTATTAAAGTCTTTCGCTACTTTAACATCATCCTCATCTCTACCTCCCTGTTCATTGCAATGTTTTCCAGGGAATTCATTATCTTGATGTCGGCGACACCCTTCCATCCAGCCTACAAACTTGTACCAATCATTCTTCTCGCCTATGTTCTGCAGGCGTGGACGTCTTTCTGCAACTTTGGATTACTGCAAAAAGAAAAAACCGGGTCTCTGGCGAAAGTTGCATTTTTCTCGACCATCATTGCTCTGATGGTAAACTTTCTGTTCATTCCACAATGGGGAGCATTCGGTGCAGCGTGGGCAACGGTTGCAGCCTTTCTATTTCGCTTTGGACTGGCTTATACAATTTCACAGAAAAAGCTGCCCATCAAATATGTCTGGAGTAAAACGATTGTTCTCTGTGGACTGGCAACTGCCGCGTGGGGCATAAAAAGCCTGACTGACAGCTATGCCTTGAGTACTTCTAGTGTTGCAGGTATGATTATTTTTATCATTTTTGGGTTCACCGCTTTTAGATATTCCCTGGATAGCACAGAAAGGCAATATCTCGCTGAGAATATCAGGAAGATGTGGGCATCAATCCGCAGTAAAAACTATGAACCTACCGATAAGACAACTCCATAGAAGCTATCAATAACACTGCACATTTCCAAAATGCGTAAATTGTGAAGGCTTGAATAATTCCAGAATTTTGTGATACAGTGCACATACATGATCTGATATATTGACGATTATAAAATCCAAGATACGCAAAATAAATGGTAACCGATAATACTAAACCATCCGTGAGGATGGGACGGAAAGCCCAAGGGTCTCATGAAGACAGCCGGGATGCCGAAAGACCTCTACTGGATTTGGCACCCGGCTTTTTTATCGCCAACATAATCGTCGACAAGTATTAAATAAAATCTAAAAGCAACGATACATTGTAAATGAAAGGGGAAATACAATGAAATATTTATTAGTTTTTGTGTGTTACTGCTCTATTATGGGAATAATCATGCCACATGAATCGAACGCTACTGTTTACTTCTCTTGGGATGGAGAGAGTGGCTACCAATACATGGGAGTGAATAATCCTCACCCAGGTGGAGGTTTTTTTTCACAAATGGGTGGGAATGTAACTAAACCGGCCGATACGTACGGCGCAAGCAATTGTGCTCCTGCTGATACCAATAACTTTCATTATAGCGTCATTTCAAATGATACAGCAGCTCAAGGATCTATTCCAGGATCACGGCATAGTCTCAAAACTCCCTATTTAGGGGTTTGTACTAATGAAGCTTTCCAAAGGGATACAACGATTATTAAAACACCGATTTTGTACGAAGGATATATGCGATTCTATCAAAAATGGACTGGAGATTGGAATAGCGCGACAGTGCAGCAAAAATTTACCAAGTTTTATACTTCAACTGGTTTACCAATAGTACATTTTTCCTTTGCCCCTAAATCAAAAAGCTGGAGAGCATTTGTTCCCAATATTGATGGACATTTCGATAAAGATGGAGTCACCAGATATGGCGGCCAGGTTTGGGTTAATGCATCTTCAGTTGCAGCAGGTAAACCGTACACTGGGCAAAATGTTTCATATGATGATTTTTCAAATGGACTTGGTTTAGATGGAACGGATGGAGAATTGTATTTTGAGACTAATAAATGGTATGCACTAGAATTTCATTGGAAAATAAACACAGATGCAGATACTGCAGATGCAGTCCTTGAGGCTTGGGTAGATGGAAAGAAGGTTTTTGGAATATCCAATTTCAAGTTTTTTAATTCAGGTGCTAGGCCAATTATTGATACTTTCGAACTTCAACACATTTATTATAATCGTACCGCAACGGATCAACCGACATACATGGACAACTTCATAATTTCCGATAATTATATCGGGCCAGTAATTAATATAAAACAACCAAAAAATTTAACCGCAACACCAATAAAGTAGAATGGTAAAACATGAAAGGCCCCCTGTTTGGAAGCCCTTTCGTATTCTGATTGATTACTTGAAGGAGCTAAAAGTATGATAAAAGAACCAAGGCTTAATAGGAATGGTGTTCGTTATTGACGACTAAACTCATTTAATTTTAGACACAAAATATCTAAGTTTACCTGATTTTTCAGGTGGAATGTCTTCAACTAAATTAAAATTAATATTCATCTCATGACCTAAGTATTCTCTCAATTGATGTATGATTTTATCCTCACTGGATTTGCTATATCTGGAATTAGGCACTAGACAGATATCTATACGATATATACTTTCTTGTACCGCTTTAAATTTTGAAGCATAGTTTTTTAATGAATATGCCAAGATGGCATCATAAACCAAACTGCCATCTGGACATATAATATAATCATCAATTCTACCTTCTCTAATTTCCAGTAACTGATATTGTCGCCCACATTTACATGTTTCATCTATTAATCTCCCGACATCACCATTTTTATATTTTAAAAAGAGCAATGATCTACTATTCAACTCAGTTACAATTATTGCTCCATAACCATTCTGATCTGGGTTTTCAATCTCTAGATAAACAGTAGGCATTATGTGCATTTTACGGTGTTCGCATTCAAATCCTATGATTCCATTTTCAGTTGAACCATATTCGTTTATAACCTTACATCCAAAAGCTTTTTCAATAGTGCCACGTTGATAATCAAACAATACCTCTCCAGTGCAAATAGCAACCTTAACTCCTAGGCTTAAACCATCTAGCTTGTATTTATCTACAAATAAAGCAAATTGATATAACGCACTGGAATAAGAATAAAAATATTTTGGTTTAAAATAAAGTAATTTATTAAAATATTTAAAACAATTTGAATCTTTCATTTCAAAAGCTGACAACCTAATCCTGTTGAGCAACAAATCTTTAATAGATTGCAATAACCTACCTTTAAAACTTAACGGTCGCCCCCATAACCTTGCTTGCTTATCGTTCATTTTGATATCATGCCACGAATATGCATGATACATCATTGCATCCATATAGGCGGATGCATTTACATCTTTTGGAAATATGAACGGTGCTCCAGTAGTTCCACTTGTTGATCTTTTATTAGCTCTAAACCCGCTGTCAGTAAACATTCTCATGTTATTTCTAATTATTTCTTTATCTGAAATAGGAAATTCATTTATATTTATCGAACGTATGTTTTTGCTCATATAGTATTTTGTATTTTTAATAGCATAATTCATTATTTCTTGTAATTTTTTGTATTTGTAATTTAGTACTGTATCGCCACTGCAAGTATCCAAAGTTTTTAATTCGGAAATAATACTAAATACATTCTCATCTCTAAGCGCATAAGCTATTCTATGGATTAGCATTATGTTCATCATACTTTTACTCCACTATTTATATTTAAATAATGCTAGGCTTCTGATTAAAGCATACACAATATATACATATGATAACTGCAATAAAACTAGATTGCAGTGCATTGTTTTTTTTACAGCTTTATAAAAGGGGATTATAGATAGCGCTAGTATATTTAAACTAATTATAAATAAGGGCTTAAGAGATGTTACAAGAAATATTAAACTACCCCACATAAAACAATTTATAAAAAGATAAAAAGTCATCATATCAATATTTTTATGCATTATTAAATGTTTTATTGAATCACCGTGCCAATACTCTCTTTTTATAAATTGCCATAAGTTTCGAGGATACCCAGAGTTAAACACTAACAACTTATTAGACTTAATCAATTTATAATTTATTTTCCTCAATTTCATTGATATATTAGAATCTTCACCCACTGTAAGATTACTATCAAAACCTCCAACTTCGTAAAAGATGTCTTTTTTAATTGCAAAAAAACCACTACTTAGATTAGTGACTTCTACAGTACTATTGTTGTTGTTTATTGCAGTGTTTTGCAAATGCCAAATATTTTGTATCCATGTTACATCGCCTAAAGGTATTAATCCATCTGGACCTACAGCTCCAATTTTTTTATCTGAAAGGAGCAATACTATTTCATTAAATATATTGTCAGCTAATACACAATCAGCATCTATAAAAATTAATATATCGCCATGACATTGATTAGCTCCAAAATTTCTCAAATTGGCAATAGTATAGCTTGGTTTTATAAAAACATTAGTACAATATCGTTTTGATATAATTACTGAATCGTCTGTTGATCCATTATCGACCATTATTATATTAGCTATCTTTATATCATCATGTAAACTTTGATTTAGTATTGATTCAAATAACTTTATTAGGTTATCCCCCTCATTTAAAACTGGAATTACAACTGATAAATTATTTATTTGCATAGTCTTGTTCCTATCGTAAACATATCAGTCAGTATTTTATGTATAAGTTTTATTTATGTAAGAAAAATAAGATTTGACTCTTTTAAACTCATAAAATCCAGTACTTTTCATTCCCTTAACCATTAATACATTTCCTGTTGCTATTCCTCCAACAGCTACTTTAATTTCTTCTTTTGCTAATTTATCACAAATATAATTTAAAATATAAGCTGAAATACCCTTGCCTCTATATTGTGGGAGGGTAATGATATAATTTACTTCACAGGATGAATCATCCTTAAAAGTAAAGAACCTTGAATACTCCCCTTTGCGAAACACCCAGCAAATTTGTGCCAACTCTCCCTTGTAAAATCCTAGATAAAACTCTTTTCCCCCATGGGTTTGATCAATGTAAAACTCTCTTGGCAGATCTATATGTTCATTTCGATATTCAATTAATTCTTCAAGAGTTCCAGTGCGATATTCAACATCAGGGATTAACTGGTACATTGAACTTGTATCTTTCAGATCATTACGAAATAGAACAAATTCGTTTATACTGAAATACCTCGATTTAATTCTGGCTATTGTATCTTTTAGCCCTTTTTTTTTAAAATATACCATTAGCTCAGAATATTTGTTCAAATTATACCACCTAGTGCTTCTAAATATTCTTGTTCATACCTTCTTACTGTCATTTCAATTGAAAACCTTGCAGCGACTTCTCTTCTGGCATTATCAACAAGCTTACCGACAGATTCCGGATCATTGAGCATCTGATCAATCCCGGCAGCCAACTCATTTGTATCACCTACATTTACAAGAATCCCGTTGAGTCCATCAGTAACAATCTCCTGCGGTCCGCCGCTTCTTGTTACGACAACCGGAACACCTGCGTTCATAGCCTCAATGGTCGCCAGCGAAAAACCTTCAGATTTAGACGACAATACAAACAAGTTCAACATACTTAGAAATATATCTGTTTTTTCCACAAAACCAAGAAACAATACCTTTTCCCGAAGTGATAGTTCATCACACAGTTTCAGCAAATCAATATACTGTCCATTATCAGTATTACCGGCAATCACAAAACGGAAGTTATAACCTTTGTCGCACAATATCTTTGCGGCCTTAATCAACTCATCATACCCTTTGGCAGGCTTCACATTGCCAATAGAGCCAACCACAATATCTGTTTCAGATAAACCAAACAATTTACGTGCTTCCGCACGAGTAATTTCACAATCTATTCTGGTGTCAATACCATTATGGATAGTTATAAATTTATGTCTGCCGATACGAGTATTCGCTATTAAGAAATCTTTCAGACCATCAGAGACGGCAATAATTCGTTTGGCGCACAGGCCAATCAAGTTCAATTTTATCTTTTGCAGCCTATCTCCAGCACGACAATCAATATAGCCATGAAACGTGCAGATTACCGGTACTCGGCTTACGAAACCGGCAATTGAAGCGTATAGGGACGTTCCAAAAAGATGTGAATGCATAAGTCGGATCTTGTTATTCTTGAGATACTCAACAATAGACCTGATATAGCCCAAATTAAACCTGCCGGAACCATCACAAAAAGTAATCTTTATCCCTTTGATGGTTGTCAGCTTATCATAGAGCCAGCCATGACCAGGCAGAAAAACATGGTGTTCATAACGCGCACTACCCA
>JBBQQK010000028.1:0-12923 GCA_038216025.1 Patescibacteria group bacterium | reverse complement strand
CAACAACGAAAGACCACATTCTAGCTTAGATGATTTGACTCCAGTAGAAGTATACTTTAACAAAATTATTTAATTATTTAGTCCAAGACTTTACTATCTAGAAACTTTCATGTAACTGTCTAGACAAGCGGTACCACCTTAGTCTGCGCCGGGATGTTCTTTACGATATGCCAAAATGAAATCAAGATGTGTTGATAGAACAGATCTTCGACTTCTATTTTTTGGCGCTTTAAACCCTGGTTTTAAGCTTAAAAGTTTACCACCGGATTTTGTTAATTTACTTTTCCATAGATAGACAGTGGAAAGACCAACTTTAAAAGCTTTCTTTGTTGCCTCTTTACCAAACTCATTGAAGAACTCGATGACTTTAACTCTTTGCCAAATTACTTCTTGGATCTTTTTATCCAAGTGAGTGATATTACTAATGTATTGCATGAGGCGACGATAACCTCTTTTGAAGAATGATTCAAGATAAAGCTGTTTCATTTGGACTCCTTGTTAGAGTCCAATATGTTAATTAACCTTTGCAGCGCAGGAGGGAGCAACCGTTCGATGTACCGTCATTGCGAGTGTGTCACGAATCAATCTCTCATTACGATAGATTGCCGCGCCTCTCGCCGATGGCGGGATGGCTCGCAATGACAGCAGTTTCCAGAAGGAGGATATTTTGAAAAAAAGGATTAGTAAAAAAGTCGCCATATTAATTGGAGCTTGCTCGATCGTTCTCTTGTCCGCTGGCTTTGTAATATACAAAAAATATCAAGCTAGTAAAGAAAAGCTTATGCAAACGACGATAGATACAGCAAAGTTGTCATCGGATGACCAAGTCCTCGGCACATCTGAGGTTAAAATTGACTTCAATGATTAGCCTCTTAACTACTTGAAGTGAAATACATTTTATAGGATTAGTATTCGATCTCTTCTTTTTTAGTATTTATGAATTTTAGCCAAGAATTTACTATTCTAATAATTGTTTTAAGTGGCGCCTCGATTAGAAAATCTAAGGCTAGAATAAATGGATTTGATCGAGACAACCTTTCTGAGATGTGTTTTCCGATTCTTATAAAAGGCAGGAAAACAAATTCAATCAAAGAGACAACCCAATTTTCTTTTGAATTGGTCATCAGCAGTTCTAGCACTATATTTCGAATGCGAAAGGAAAAAAACGATACCGCAGAAACAAATATAAAGAAGAGGAGAATGCTTAAAAAATTGAATTCAAGATGAAGTAGCAGCCATACTACAAGTCCAATGATTCCTACGGAAAAAGTGGTGTAAAAAAGATTGAATAACTTTTCAGTTGAAGATATTTTGGTTTTTGCTAATTTGAATTTATTGCCGCCTATCTTGCCCAAGTACAATATGTTGTCAATCGCTTTTGCTAATACGACTCGGTTTTTTTCACCCGGTGATTTTAGAAACGAGCCGAGGAAAAGCATGAGAACAGGGGGCAAGCAGACATTGATCGTGAGCGAGACATAATTAATCTCTCCGGTTAAATAGCGGTCGAAAGGTAATTCCAGAAGAAAAGCCAAAGATATTTTGGTCATTAATATGAATATTAACGCTCTGATAGTTCCTCGCCATACTTTTTCTTGAGATTCCGAAACCAACTGATCATAAATTTTTAGAAGATCGCTTTTTAAAGTTAAATAATTCTTATCGATTGATCCTGCGCTATATTCTTTGACCTTTCGAAGATTATTTATCAAAATGAACGGAACAACATTGCGCTTCGTATATTGTAAATATTTAGTTCTGTACCGGTTGAATATTTCTTTGTTAACTGAATTGTTGTTAGGCTCGAAACTTTTTGCAAACCTTTTTGCTTCTTCTGTAGAAAAACTTCTCCATTTGGGATAAATAGTGTTTAGGACCCAATATTCAATCAACGATTGGTCTGGTTTGTAAATAAGAACAAAAATAGCCAGTTTTAGTTGGTGCTCGTTTTCTATTTCGGTAATTTTTGAGCCATCTGTATTCAGGTCATTTTTTAGAACAGAATAGCAGAAATCGACTAAAGATTCTCTTTCGGGCACAGGGTTAAGCAACTCTTCTATTTCACATGCCATCCAATTAATTATTTTTTTTTGTAATTCGTGTTTGCTTAGATAGACCGATTCTGAATACTTTAAAATAGCAAGATAGCGTTCCAATATTTTGACAATAGATTCGCTTTCTTTCGGATCGATAGTTTCTGGGTTTAAGTAGTTGGCCCACGATAGCTCTATCACCAGATCTTGAAACAGCTTATCTGCTGAGATGCTGGAAGAAAGCGTATACTTGCGCCGGACTATTCTTGAAATAGCATTTTTGAATATCAGATGCTCTTCTTGGTATTCCAGCGCAACTCTGAACTTCTCATATATAAGGGCAGAACTAACCGCTTTATCATTTTCAGAGTTGATGTTCCTGGCTTTTGTATCTGAAGTAAAAAAATTCTCAAAAAATTTGATTGAAGCAGCTGCAATTTCCTTGACTTCTGGCTTTTGTTCTTTGTCCATAAAATTTATCTTATCCTAAAGTGAAGGATTATCGCAACATTAGTGGTTTGTATACATATATATATTAGTTAATTTTCCTAGATTACTTGCAGCCGTCTGTTTTTTTGCTTCATGGTTTGTAAATGGAAAAGCCAATGATACTATCCTTGCGTTTTTTTTGGTATTACTAAAAAACCAATCTTCCTTTTCCTTCATGACTGAGGTTAAGAGATAAGCGTAGATAACATCGGCCTCTTTAATTAGTTGATCTTTTTTGGAAAAATCACCAAAATAAATTTCTATATCTTTCCGTTTAAAAATATAAATCTTCAATTTTACAAGAAAATAACAATACAGAGATCGTTCGATACCAATAGCCTTGGCGCCATATTTTTCGGCTGCGATAAATAAACTTCTACCATCGCCGCAACCTAAGTCAATTACAGTTTCATATTTTTTCACACCTGCCAATTTCAGTGCTTTCCCTATTGCCTCCTTGTTGGCATAAACGGTCGGGGCTCCAATTAAAGTTGCTAACAGCAAACTGGCTTGCCAGAAAAGGACAAAAGCTGAAATCAAAAGCATAAGTAATAGTATTGCGAGCATGATATAAGTATATCAAAGTTTGATTTTAATAGGCAGCATTGATATATTAGCAAGTGCCTATATGGCGCACATTCCAAAATGAGAGGAGGTGTCAGACACCTTGAAAGATGGTTATTCTAATGGGATAATTTCAGCCGAAAATCCTGAGAGCCGCGAGGGAAACGGAGTTGAGGTCCTGGTTAGGAAGCAGCGTGCTATTACTGGTGCAATTCGTATTCAGCCGTACTACCCGGACGTAGAGGTTAGCGAAGGCGTTTGGCAGCTTCCATCTCTTACGCTTGATCGGATACCTAGCTGGATGGCAACGGTTGAACCGGGCTACCGATCGACTGTTCCATATTATTCTCCTGGGGGCAGGCAGGCAAACCAAGAACTTCAGGCACGGATGAAAGAGTTCGATCCTTCTTATATCTGGATCAACGGAGATCAGCCAACAGCTGAGCAGGTTGCTATCGCCGCATATGAGCTGGGAATTCCATATGGTGTACAAAATCATACTGACTGGTGGTTCTATATCAGGACTCGAGTTTCTTTGCCATTTCAGCCATCGGCTCTACTGAGCCAATGGAGAAGGAGTCGTTGGGTTCATCAGCATGCAGCTCTTTCTGTGGCACCAAGTAAATTGTATGCAGACAAACTGGCAAAACTTGGCATCGAGGTGAATGAGGTCTTTCCTTCGACAGTCAACCTTATTTCCTTAATGAACGGGGACCAAAAAAGAGAGTATAGACAGTGGTTTTTTCTCAAATACAAGAAATGTATTCCTTGGGAACTTCGGAATCATGATATTTTCGTAGTTCTTGGCCGTGTAAGCGACGAAAAAGGGCTCGATAAGTCGGTTTCAGCTCATGCCGCCTCGGTGGGAAGATGTAAAAATGAGGCAGATAAACCCATTCTGGTCTTTGCCGGCGAATGCCATGAACAATGCCGACTGAAGCTACTAGCTCTGGCAGAGAAGCTTGGAACAAGCCATTTGATATTCTTTCTTGGTTACATGGATCACGGTGAGGCGATGAAATTCTTGCAAATTTGTCAGTTCTGTTTGTTTCTCTCTTTGAGCGAAACTCAGGGACTGGTTTTGGAAGAAGCTCTTCTTGCTAAAGTGCTAACAATCGTTTCCGCCGGAACGCCCTTACACGCTAGATTGAAAGACGAGTCAAGGCTAGTCTTTCCAAATGATCCACGGCAAATAGGAGAGAGAATCAATTGGTTCCGTAGCCGTCCTGACTTGATGAAAGAGATTTCTGAACGCCAATATCAACAGGCGGTTCAAGTGAACGATCCGCAACGTTATACGAAACAATTCACTAACTACATTGATCGGGTTATTATGTCCGGTCGTAAATAGGCCGCTTTCCTTATGGAGGGCGGCTTTTACTTTGGCTTAAAAGACAAATACCCCATGAACAATCGACAATCTTTTGGACGAAAAATTAATGTTTTTTCTTGGTCCCTAGAACATAATGATTAAGACAATTATTAAAAAAGGAAGTTATTATGGACGAATTCGGGCGAATTATTGATTCGTTTGTTGACTGGATACCTAACTTGATTGGAGCGATTTTTATCTTAATAATCGGCTGGATTATCGCTCTGATCTTAAAATCGGTTGTTAAATCCCTTTTGGAGAATACTGGCCTCAACAGGAAGATGGAAGAATCTCCTGCAGATAGCTTTGTTAGGAAGCTAACCGACAATCCAGCGCTGACTATTGGAAGTATTGTTTACTGGCTGGTGATAATTGTTACGGTTACTATAGTGATCGGAGCATTAGAGATTCCGGTACTGACAGATCTTGTTAATAGAATTTATGGATATGTGCCAAATTTAATAGCTGCCATTTTCATTCTTCTGCTTGCGCTTAGCTTCTCCGGATTAGTTTCAAGTATGTTAATTCGTTGGATGGGCGATACTCCTACCGGTCGTATTGCTTCCACTGTAATACCCGTAATCATATTAAGTATTGCCGGATTCGCAATTCTTGAACAATTGGGAATTGCTCCAGTGATCATATCTACAACCTATATTGCTCTTATCGGGGCGTTCTCCCTTGCTTTTGCTCTTGCATTTGGCTTGGGCGGGCGAGACGTTGCTGCTAAAATTTTGGAGCAGGCTTATGACCGAGGAGCCAGAGGCATGTCCCAAGTGCGACGGGATGTCCATGTCGGCGCAGAACGAGCCACTCAAGATGCTCAGAGAATCAAGTCAAAATATCAAAAACGGTGAATTGTAAAATATCACAACTGGTCTAGTTTTATTTTTAAATATATTACAAACTTTAAAGCAAGCGATTTGTAATATACTATTTGGTTGGAGTAATAATTTCTAGCCAAATGAGATTTAAAACATTTTATAGCCTTGCTATTCTTTTCTGCACTTTTGCTTTTTGTATCAAGGCTTATGCCGGGCAAGAACCGATTGAACTCAGAACGGAAACAAAAATAACTTTGAACGAGAAACTAAAACAGTGTCTTATTTTATCAACCACTCAAGACGCTAACTTTAAAGAATTACAGATAGTCAATAATGCACTATTATTAAAAACAACTGACCTAGAACAATCATTGACTCAATCTCAAGATGAGATAGCGAAGCGAGACGAAAATATTGATAAGTTGAATACAGAAAAAGAAGATCTTCAAAAAGAACTGGATGATATAAAAAGATCGTCAAACTATGCGTTGGGTCTCTTGGCCTTATCGGCTGCTTTTGCTGGTTTGGCGGCTTTATTTAGATCTAAAACCATCCACTTCCAAGCCATCAATTATTTGAAAGGCGCCAAAATAGCAGGAATACTTGCTTTGGTCTTTTTATGTTTATTTTTTACTTCCCTCGGATTAGCAGTTTACTTTTTGGTCGCCCCGTAACTTGATTTTACCGCTTAAAAAAGTTCAAAGCTCTCTTCTGGGAATAATATTTTATTGATCATGAAAGCGATTTCATGAGGCATAGTTACAGCCTTATTGAAAAAACCATTTGCACCAAAATTGTTTACTCTTTCTACATACTCTGGATTTTGAAATGCTGACAGAACTATAACAGGGACAGAATTTACTTCAGGTGTTTTTCTAACAAGCTCTAGTACTTCAAACCCGTTTTTTTTCGGCAACATGATATCAAGAAGAACGAAGTCCGGTTTGGTTGCCAGTATTATTTCAATGCCTTTTTCGCCGTCTCCGGCCAAGGTGACTTCGTAGCCTTCCCTTGTTAAGCGATCGACGTACATTTTGGCGATTGATTCTTCGTCTTCAACAACAACGATCTTTTTATCCTTTTTCTTTCCGGTCATATTCCTCCTTGGTCTAAGCAAACTATTAGTTCTACGATATAATAATATATCAAATATACTTTTTTTATAATAAGAGGATGGCCTTTTCTGGATCAAACATGCTGAATCCTAACTTTTAAAAATTGTTCCTGACGGTTGACTAAAAGGACTTAGAAAATCGTTAAATGAAGTGCTATCGTTCTGGTCGTCGCCAGTGGACAATGCGGGTACATTGGCAAATTGTTTATTTTTTAGACTAGCTTAATTAGTTCTTATACTACTTGCCAAGAAAATGACGACCATGCCTAAGATGGTCATTAAAGTGGTCCAAAAAGTCGGATGGCGATGGTGGCTTTCTGGGATTAAATCGCATGCGCCAATATAAAAGAAAAAACCGGTGAAAACGGAAAGTATCAAGCCAAGAACTGGCTCTGAAACAGTAATCATAAAGGCAGAAGCAACACCGAGAGCCGGGGCTAGGGAATCAAGCAATAGCCATTTGATTGCATCGTTACGTTTGCCTTTATTTTTCAGTATCATCGTTGCTGTGTTGATCCCGTCGGAAAATCCATGAGAAAGCACCGCAGCTGCGACTACCCAACCTATTGCAGGCGATATTTTGAAGGCAAGACCGATACCAAAACCATCGATAAAGCTATGAATAATAAAAGTAAAAGCGCCTAGCTGTCCCTTGTGATTCTGGTTCTGGCAATGTTCCTGATCTTCGCATCCATGTAAAGAAAATGCACGATCAAAAATCATAAATAGAATAAATCCTAGAGCAATTAAAAGGGTCGCCAACTTCATGTCGTAGGCAGTGGTTGCTAGCTCCAACGATTCCGGCAAAAGGTCGAACAAGGCAACGCCGAGAATGGCTCCGGCGCTAAAACCAAGAATCAAATGTAATTTGTCTTTATAGCGAATAGCGAAAAGTCCACCTAGAAGAGTAAACGCCGACGCAGCCAATCCGATTAATATAGCCATAGAGTTCCTTTTTTTAGTCCTATGTTAATGATAGGCTAATTGAAGGGTATGAGTCAAAAAATAATATAAATTTACTGCGTGGCCGCTTTGGCAACGGCTTTGGCCACTATTTCTGTCACGCCTTTGTCTAATATGGAGGGGATTATTTTTCCTGATGTTGGATTACTGATAAAGCCGGCTAGGGCCAGTGATGCCGCTGTCTTCATTTCCGATGTAATTCTTTCGGCCCGAACGTCTAGCGCGCCGCGAAATATGCCAGGAAAGGCTAAAACGTTATTCAGTTGATTTGTATAATCTGACCGACCGGTGGCTACTATCAATGCGCCCGCTTTTTTGGCTTCTTCGGGATCGATTTCTGGAATTGGATTGGCCATAGCGAAAACGATCGCTTTTTTATTCATTTTCTTAACCATTTGGCCAGTTAAAATATTAGGCACAGAGACTCCAATAAAGACATCTGCTCCCGCGATAACATCATTGAGTTGGCCCTCTTCAATATTTTTTGTAATATGCACAAGCTCATGTTTGTTCTTAATGTCCTCGACGCGATCATGGTAGAGTGTGCCTTCGCTATCCAGTACAATCATCTCAGCTTTACCTTTTGAATGGTCCCAAATTATCTTTGTGATAGCTGTTCCGGCAGCTCCTGCCCCGGATATAACAATCTTCAAGCCGTTCCAATCTTTATCAGCTACTTTAAGCGCGTTTATTAGTCCGGCGAGAACAACGACTGCGGTGCCATGTTGGTCGTCATGCATAACAGGTATACCAATGTCTTGAAGTTTTCGTTCAATCTCGAAGCACCTAGGAGCTGAAATATCTTCCAAATTAATGCCGCCAAAGGCAGGCGCAATATTTTTAATGGTTTTAATGATTTCCTTTGTGTCTTGTGTCGCTAGACAGATTGGTATTGCGTCAATACCGCCATATTGTGAAAAGAGCATCGCTTTTCCCTCCATAACGGGAAGCGCGGCTTCGGGGCCAATATTACCCAATCCTAAGACGGCGCTGCCGTCTGTAACGACTGCTACCGAGTTGCGCTTCATTGTCAGTTCGGGTGTTTTGCTTTTATCTTCAGCAATCAGCTTTGAAACAGCGGCAACACCAGGGGTGTAAAAAATAGACAAATCTTCTTTGGTTAAAATATTGGAATTAGAAATAACTCTTAAGACGGTATTTTTTTTTCTGTATTCAATTGCTTTTTTGCCGTAGTCCATTATTTTGATTAATTTATTAATTTATTAATTTAGGTTAAATTTTACCCCTAACACGTAAAAGATATTATGTTATTCATCTTATTTGTAATGCTCCTTTTGGACAAAAATCAACGCAGGCGCCGCATTCTATGCACTTTTTCTCATCAACTACTGGTGCACCGTAGTCTTTTTGCAACAAGGCACCTACAGGGCAGACTCTTATTGATGGGCAAGGATGGTTTTGAGGACATCTATCGTTTTCAATATATATAGGCATCTACTTGATCTCCAGCATTTCGTTGATCTGTTCAACGTCAAAACCAACCACCACTTGATCCTTAATCCAAAGCTGAGGAACACCCATATTATGCGATTTTTCAAACATTTGATTTGCGGCGTTTTGATCTTCCGACACATCGATGTTTTCGTAGCTGATTTTCTTATCACTTAAATACTGTTTTAACATAACGCAGTAGGGACAATTCGGCGTAGAAAACATTTTAATTCGTTCTTGATTTTCCATTGATACTCCTAAATTAATTTAGCGGTGGTTAATATATTTTTAACAATTTCGTTTTTGTTTTTGGTGATAGAATATTTTTTCTTGACTCCACATTTTATTTCTTCTATAAAACCCCGATCTCGAAGCGATTTAATATGATATGAAAGCAAGTCTTTCCTTATCTTAAGCTTGTCAATAAGGTCGCAGCCACAGACATCGTCCTTGCAATCGTAAAGATTTTGCAAGATAAGAAGCTTGTGCTCATTAAAAACGAAAATAATATCGCGAGTAGTTTGATTAACTTTCGAATGGCTCATTGAAATATGGTATATAGTTTAATATATATTAAACTATATACCTTGCTGACAACCCTGTCAATTACCTGACATGTAAAAACTTAGAAATTGTTTCATAGAATATATACCCATTTTTTGAGAAAGTGTACTTACTAATATTTATCAAATCTTCATATGACAAAAGTAATAATGTTGAGAGGGATACCAGCTTCAGGTAAAAGCACATGGGCTGAAATATACGTCAAAAAGCATGCACGAGCAGTGGGACTGAATAAAGATAGCCTGAGGGAAATGCTTTATTTCAGTACCTTTCCGATGAGATTGGAGAGAGAAATAGTTAAAATAGAAAAAGAGTTGGCGGCCCGTTTCCTAAAACTTGGGTATGATGTCGTAATCGACGATACTAATTTAGTTATGATTTATGAAAATCAATGGCGTAAAATTGCTCATGAAAATAATGCAGGCTTCAAAATAGTGGATTTAGAAATCGATTTGGAAGAAGCAATTAAAAGAGATGAAGCTCGCTCCAAGCCTGTAGGCAAGAAAGTAATAAAATTTCTAAATATTATAAAAAGCAAACATCGAAAGATGAAATGATTTATGCTTCTTCTTCAGAAGTCATTTCTAATAGACACTCTTCTGAAATAAAGTTATCAAACACCCATCTCTCTTGTGTCATTTCGATCCATTTAGAAACCGCCGTTGGGCGGAATGAATAAAGGCGAGAAATCCCATCGCATTAGGCAATGACTATTCAGGAGGCATTACATTCTCTTGTCTATCCGTCTGGGCTCTAAGAATTTAAGTAAAAAAGAATATGAAGACTACCGCAAGAAAGTTTGGCTTAAGAAGTAACGGATGTTTCTTTGCAGGAAGAAATATCTTTTACCAATTTACCGACTGTTATGAAACAATTTGTTAATAATTCCTATATAAAAACTAGTTAATTTTGCTGTAGAATAATAAGTGTAAATATTAAAATAAGTAGGTAGCTATGGGAAAGAAAATTTGTGCGTTTGTGATGCTCTCGCTTGTTTCTTTGTTCTTGATTGCTCCGGTAACTAGCTTTGCGGCTTCTTTTCGAGGTTCAGAAGAAGGAACGACAACTATTTCGGCCAATGAAAATGTCCGGAATCTTTATGTGGCTGGCAATACGGTCAATTCCGATGCCAATGTCGGCGGGGACTTAGCGGCAGCCGGAACCAATTTGAATTTGAACGGGTCTGTTGAGCAGAGCTTATTTGCAGCCGGTTCAAATGTAAATATCAGAGGCACAATTGGCAACTCAGCCCGAATGGCAGGCGGCACTGTGAATGTAGACGCCATGGTCAATCAGGATCTTTTAGCAGTTGGCGGCACTATCGATATATTCAGCAACTCAAATGTTTCAGGCGATTTATTGGCAGCGGGTGGAAATATTACAATCAACGGCGTTATTGATGGTAATGCTTGGCTTGTGGGCGAAAACGTAACCATTAATGGAAAGATCAATGGCAATATTACTGTTAGAAATGTCAATAATTTGAAAATAGGCAGCGATGCTGTTATCGGTGGCAAACTAACTTACTATTCTCCAAATGAGGCAGAAATTGCTTCGGGCGCTCAAATTGGCTCCGCTGATTACAAAAAAGTTGAAAATAGAAATTATAGCAAATTCAATTTTGCTGGAATGTTCGGCCTTGCTTCTTTCTTTGCAATGTTAATAACTTTTATAACAATACTGGTATTGATCTATCTTTTTCCTAAATCAATCAGAAAATACACAGAAGATGGTTTGGCAAATATCTGGGCTAACCTAGGTTGGGGTTTTGTCGCATTGGTTGTTGCCCCCGTTTCAGTTATCATACTTTTTATGACTTTTGTTGGGGTCTACCTTGGACTGATTATGTTGGGTATATATCTTCTGTTGATTGGTATGGCCAAACTGCTATCCTTTGTCTTAATCGGTGCCCAGCTCTTAAAGTGGCTGAAAAAAGGCAAATTGAGACTTGATTGGCTTACTGCAATAGTTGGCGCACTGGCAGTATTTATCTTGGGCTTTATTCCTATTCTCGGTTGGATAATTCTCTTTGGATTTATGTTAGTAGCGATGGGACAATTAGTCCAATATTCTGGAAAATTTATTGCAAATCAGCGATAGTTACTTTCTGCGAGCAAAATGATCGATTGAATGCAGTCAAACTCCTCCCCTCTCTGAGGGGAGGTAGGGTGGGGTGTTCGAATTAAAAGTTTGCATGTCGGTAAATAGCAAAAGCGGACAACCTAATGTAGTTGTCCGCTTAAATTGCTTAACAAGCTAGCGTCATAAAAACTGACTTAATTAATACAAGTTAATAATATATAAATAGACTTTTAGTCAACAATATTGACTATTATGGTACATAAGGACTGTATGAGTTAGGAAGGATGGAAATCAATTAAAAAGAAGAAACCTTGACGGTTTCTTCAGTGGTGCTGTAAGCATGTTACTTATAGCTCGGTTCTTTTTCTTGGGGTTTTTTTGCGTGCGTTTTTCCAACGCATCTTTTCATCTGGTGAGAGGCAACATTTCTTGATCTGCTCCACTCTCTGTTTTGTCATATTGTTGGCCTGGGCGATGTCGGCCAATGTTCTTAACCGTGAACTGCCCCCTGATTCGAAGTTTTTTAGCTCTGCCTTCAATTCTTTGATTACGGCGGGTACTTTGCCGGTAAGCTTATTCTTAATCCGTTTTGGGAATAGGCGCCGGTACTCCGCCAGTTCTTCTGGAGTCAGGCGACTTTTTAACGCATTGTTTATTCTCTCCTCACTTTTGTTGAAGTCCAAAGCAAGCTTTTCTATAGAGCTAACTTTGCATTGGTTCCGTTTGTGTTCAGTCAGCTCACCCCGTACTCTTCTAGCGATGTAGTTAGGATAATCTCTTCTCTTTAGTAAGTACTCTCTTGGTAGGTACCTCGTTACAATGTAGGTAACCTGGGCATATTGGCATTGTAATTTGGCCGCTATTCTGGAATAGCTAGTCAGTTCTCTGGCTATTCCAGCTTCTAGCTCGTCCAATTCTGTCTGAATTAGACTTACGACGCCATCAATCAACTTGGGCGTGATCAAGGGTATCACCTCCATATTTCTTTCAAGCCAATATATTACCAGAAAATGGCTTTAATATCAATTGCATTGCAGCAGTATGTTTAAATAGTTAGAGCAAACACTCCGATAAATCAGGGGCATTCACACCATCAATGCAAAAGCATCGCAAGTAAGCCTCGATGAGTAAAATTTGTTAGATTAGACTGAAGTGTCAAACGCAATGCTTCATTATGGTAAGAATCTGCAGCGTAAATATTAACTAAAAAGAGACATTCCAACCCGCTTCCGTGTATATGACGATTGCTAAGAAGGCCATAAAAAAGGGGAAAGAATGTCTCATTGATATATTGACACAAAATAATCAATTAGTCAAGCATGCTGTCCTGAATTCTAGTCCGAAACGCAATTTTTAACAAAGATCTCGTAAGGTGTCAGATAATTTAGTCGTTTCCTTGGTCTGTTGTTGATGAGCTTTACAGCCCTGTCAACATCTTCTTGTGTTACCGTATCAAAGCGTGTGCC
>JBBQQK010000027.1:0-12971 GCA_038216025.1 Patescibacteria group bacterium | reverse complement strand
ACTCGACTGGTTTGTTTTAACTAATGGGACAGCCAATAACGAAGATATACAAATTACTCTAGAAGAAAAAGACGACCCACCAATCACTGATAACCAAAAAATTATTGCTAGAAAATTTCATGATATTACCATTACTGATTTCCCCATCAGAGGTAGAAGAACTCTCCTAACTTTTAGAAGAAGATATTGGAAAATTGAAGGGCAAGAAAAATATCTCAAAAGAGAGATTGCATTGTCTTTCCCTGGAACTCAGCTTGAAAAAGAATTTGCTGATTTTTTAAAAGAAGACGGCGGAAAAGGAACCATCCTCGCTGGCTTCTATCGCAAAGTCTCAAAGGCTCCCGATCAAAGAATTTGAAAAACAGTATAAAGATCATCTGAGTGGATTTAAAAATTGGGATCAAAAAGAGCATGCCGAAGAGTGGATAATATTTCCTGAAAACATTGGAAAACACTTGAGTCTAGATGAAGTCGCTATCACCAACGGAGAGCTCTATACTGTTCTAACCAACAAAGAATTCCATGGTAAAAAAAGAGCCTTGATCGCAATGGTTCAGGGAACAAGATCAAGAGATGTGGCTGCTGTTTTGGCAAAAATACCAGAAAGCGAAAGAAGAAAAGTAGAAGAGATTACTCTCGATATGGCTGAGACAATGAAAAATATTGTCAGCTATTCTTTCCCCAAAGCAACACCAGTAACCGATAGATTTCACGTCCAACAGCTCGTCAGCGAGGCTGCTCAAGAGATTAGAATAGCCTTTCGAAAAGAAGCTCTCCGCGGGGAAAATGAGCAAATTAAATTAGCCCAAAAAGAGGGCAAAAGGTACAGACCGAAAACATTCGAAAACGGAGATACTAAAAAACAGCTTCTTGCTAGAAGCCGTTATTTATTATTTAAATCTCAAAGCAAATGGCATGAGCAACAACAAAGAAGAGCAGTCATACTATTCCGAGAATTCCCAGAGCTAAAAAGTGCCTATGAACTTTCGATGATGTTTAGGAATTGTTATGAGAGCAGCCATTCAGTTTCAGAAGCCAAAGAAAGTTTTAGCAAATGGTTTCAAAAAGTTTATGAGAAAAATATTGATTCGTTTATCGTAGCTGCAGAGTCTATTCGTTTGCATGAAACAACCATACTGAACTATTTTACCAACCGAAGCACCAATGCTTCAGCAGAATCTTTTAATGCAAAACTTAAAAACTTCAGGACTGTAGTTCGTGGAGTGAGAGATAAGAAATTTCACTTATTTCGAGTAGCAAAGCTATATGCCTAGAACCCTATATTGCGTATGATCCTTAAAATGCCTAATAATAATATGCTGTAGCCGATAATCAGGTATTTATCTACAAGGAGTTGTAAATAAACTTATAATTAATGTTATTTTTACACACATTTGTCATTCCAGACTTGATCTGGAATCCAGAATTATCATTTATTGGAGCTAACTACTATTAGCTGGATCCTGAATCAAGTTCAGGATGACATAGAAAAATAATATAAAATTAGCACCCCAAAATTGATATTAAGCCCCCAATCACATAAGGAATCAAGAGAACCAGTCCAGAATTCCAATCCAAATAGCAATTTAATAAAAAGAGACATCAAGAGCCAAATCAGGTATATTAGTTAGTTTCCAGACTAATTAAATAACCTAAAAAAAGATCAAGATGTCTCGAGATCATCTTACACATGACGACAGGATTCGTCTATCTTCCCTGAAAAGAGCTGGCTTAAAGCAAAAAGAAATTGCTGTGCAGCTGGGCAAAAATCCATCGACAATTTGTCGAGAACTTAAACGAAATCCTGGTTCAAATACCAAAATACGACAAAACGGCCATAAAAGTATTGGGATTTTAATTGTTACTTCTATCATCGGTCTGTCGTTGATCGATTTCTTAGTTGATTCTTCTTCTCTGGCCTTTTTACGGTCATTGCCTGCTTTGGTTCGGCGGTATTTATTGTGCTTACGGGCTAGGAGCATGGATAGACTCTTGTTATTATTGGCATAATTTAGATTGATGCTGTCGAGATCAGCTTCTCCTTAATCTCAGCCTCTATTCTGCCTGATATTTGTTCAGGTGACCATTTAAACTCTAAAAGCATACAACCAGCTCAGTGATAAATTCATCTTTTCCCAGGATTCTGTGACACTGGTTAGACTCTTTACGGAGACTCAGATACCTCTTGTGTGCCTTGTGTAGACTGTAATTATCCCTGCCTCCATTATTATCTACTTCCTGCTTAATTCCAGGCGGACTAAAGCCGAGTTGATATGCACATTTCCTTATACTCAATCCGGCTTTTAAAAGTGCACCTAAACTAATGTGATCATCTTTGGTAAGATGTCTGTAAGACATTCTTTCTCCTCTCCCTTATGGTTCTTTCACTAATTACCATTTTACAAGGATTGGGTTAGAATGTCCTTTTTTATTGGGTGTTAACTTTCGAGTTAGAATTTTTCAGGTTAGTCTTGCATTCTTTCCATGATCTTTGTACCAATCCATCCATCTTAAACGCTTCCTTGCCTCTTTTGATAGGATCGGAATCTTACTTAATTTGTTTGCTCCCAATGAGGATATTTTCATGGAACAACCATACCTGTTTTTCATTGCTATTCTTATCTAGCAATGTGTACGGTATCTATCTGAGCCAGTGCATTATCCAGTTAGCACTTCTTTACTGCGGTATTTAAGCAATGAAAGTGCGAACTTCTGCTACCACGGGGAGCCAATGAAAATGGACCACCGTAGAGGTCCATTTTCATATTCTGTTAAAATCATCACGTTTTTTCGTACCAGGAGTGTTGCCAAGCAATGAAATCACACATGAATGGGGAGAACAATGATGGTCGAGACGGAACTATTCTAGAAAAATTTATTACTAGTCGTTTTTCCGCAAAGCTACCATATAATATTTAATATGCCAAATGATATGAAAGATTAGAATAATTGCCATGGCGATGCCAAATTCAACATGCAGCCAGAGGAAATTTCTGTACCAATCAATCGAGAGCTTGTAATCAACGAGAAATGCTAAAATAAGTCCCAAAACACCAGAGATTAAAAATGTTGCAAGTAAAGCAAGGTTCCAAGTCATTTTATGAACATTAAGTGGTAATATATTACTCTTAACAAGAGTGTAGGTGGCGCTGTATGCAAGAATCACAATTATACATATTAACAAAAAATGGTATGAATCAAACATTTAAACTCCTTTAAGTTAATTTGATCGCTTGTGCCGGACAACTATCAATGGCTGATTGCAACTTTGAGGATAATGAATTGTCCTGAGATATTACCACAGCTTCTCGACCATTCATTTCAAAATGCTCCGGATCTAAAAGAGTACATTCACCGCAGCCACGACAACGGATAGAGGATAAAGTTAGTACTTTATCCTCAACAGGAATCTGAACAGAATCATTTCTACTTGTCACAGTATTACTATTTGCCATATTATTGGTTTCAATTACAGCGGTTGTTTCGTTGGAAGCAGTAGAAACTTCTTGGCTTGGTTCTGATTTGTCCGCTACATTACTAATTGCAGAAATGAAATAAAAGAAAAGAGCGATCACTATCGCACTCGGGAAAACAATAATTGTTTTTTGTATGTTACTCATTTGATATTTTTATTATAAAGCAATTACATTTTAATTAAAGTTGCTGAGAGATAACTGATATTCTGATAAAAAAATTACTATATTGTCAAATCAATAATTGACAACTACTTTAACTGGTTGTATTGTTACAAGTATGACAACAAATAAAAAACAACGGGTTACCCTTTTTGTTAACCCTGATATTTTAAAACACGCTCGGGCTCAGGCCGTTCTGGACGAAATTACCTTGACTGCCCTAGTGGAAATAGCCTTGATTAAATATCTGCCGGATGAAACGGTAGTCAAAAAGATCAAAATTGAATCTTGATTTATTGGTACGAACTTTTTTAACTAAAGGAGGCAAAAAATGGGATGGATCATCATTATTTTAGTGGGAGCACTCATCGGATGGATTGCGGGTTCTGTGATGGGCACTGAGGAGCAACAGGGTACTATTGCAAATATCATTATAGGTATTGCCGGATCAATTCTAGGTAGCTGGCTCTTCGGTTCGGTCTTAGGAATTGGTGGCGCTGGTGTTGCTGGAACAATGAGCATTTGGGGTATTATTTGGGGAGTTGTTGGAGCAGTCGTATTAATTGCTATTTTGAAAGCTCTAAAAGTTTTTAAATAAAGGGTATTTCACCTCCAATGGAGTATTCCCTGTATATCTTGTAATAATTGAAAGGAGGCAGTAATGCCTGTTGAAATTAATAAAGAAGTTACCACAAATAGTAGCAGTCCACTTAGAAATCAGACCAACCAAACAGCGACCACCACGCAGGCACCGACAAATGACGAGCAAAAAGATTTACAATCGGACAGGGGGAATGCTTGGATTTGGTATATTGTCGGAATCATAGATCTTTTACTTGCATTGCGAGTGGTTTTCCACTTGCTTGGGGCTAGGGTAGTTGGGTTTGCAGATCTTCTTTACAGCGTTTCCGGTTTCTTTGTCGCCCCTTTTC
Organism: Patescibacteria group bacterium; assembly: GCA_038216025.1. Lineage (GTDB taxonomy): Bacteria > Patescibacteriota > UBA1384 > XYA2-FULL-43-10 > 1-14-0-10-43-13 > JBBQQK01. The sequence goes on along the minus strand of JBBQQK010000027.1, from coordinate 8,404 downwards.
GGGGAATCTTCCAAAATCCTACTTTAGATGGAGCTTACTTCGATACGGCCGCTCTAGTTGCGATCATAATATATATCATAGTTGGGTGGATCATCGCGCGACTGATGGATCTAGTAACTAGGCCATCAAACAGCAAAAATATATAGAGTCAAACATAATATTTAACAGGCGAGAGTGAAATAAGATGAATTTAAACACATTTTTTCAGATATCGGTTAGTGTATTTTGTATCGTGACCACGCTTTTTATTTTGGCATTGTTTATCTGGTTCATTGTGATTCGCACCCGTCTCAATGGGCTGATACGAGAACTAAAAGAGATTTTAGAGATTTTCAGAACAACCGCCGGAAAAACAAGTGAATTCGTAGGACAAAGTATCGAATCTCTGGAAATATTTAAAAAAAATGTTTTCACCTTCGAATTTGTTCGTCGAGCAGTCGTAGGCATCATTGGACTTATCAAAAATAATTCGAAAGGAACTAAAGATGGAAAAGCAAAGTAAAGGCGCTATTATTGGAGCATCAGTTGGAGCGCTAGCAGGTGTAATCGCGGGGATATTGTTAGCGCCGAAATCAGGCAAAGAAACCAGGGCTGATATCGCTAGCCACATCCATGAAATGAAGGATAAGATTGCTGAAGAATTAGCTAAAGCTAGCAATATGACTAAAGAATCCTACAACGGAATTGTCGACAAAATTGTCAAAGTGTATGAATTGGGAAAGAAAGTTACAATCGATGATGCGGAACAGATCAGAAAAAAGCTCGATGACAACTATGACGAAGTCGTAAAAACTATCAGAGCCAAAAAAGCCATAGAAATCAAAAAGGATGAACAAAAATAAAGGAACAACATTTAAAAAGTTCCGGTACAAACTTTTTCCGCTATGGTAAGCCATAAAAAAACGATCATCCAAAAGATGATCGTTTTTTTATTAATTTCTCAAACATTTAGTAGTGACTAATCGTGTTTCCTAAATGCCAACTTACGAAATCTCCTTGTTCTGGAGTGTGGATTATTAATTTTTGATAACGATTGCATGGTGTACCTGGCTCTCCGCCGGCTGCTGGGCAAGATGCGCTTGTCAACTCATCTAAAGGTATTTCAATGTTCACTCCTCCATATATTTTATATCCCTTTACGGCATCCATTTCTTTCTTAGTAAACGTTTTTCTATAATACACTCGAGCCATTTCACTTCCATTAGTAACAGGATCATAAACGATGAATTCTGCGCTGTAATTAGTCGTTTTGCAGGCCCTCTCTTGGCTCAAGCAAACATTTATATTGTTTGAATTCAAAAACGATACCGCATTAATCAAAAACACATCCTGCTTGTAATAATTAGAATAAGTCCTTTGAAGATAAGGTGCATCTATCTTTGCAAGTCCTTCAATTCTAGTAGCGGGAGGGAGGACAGTTAATTTTATTTCTTTTTCACACTGATCATTTTTATTTTTGGCGATAGCTTTGATCGTATAATTGCCTGACTCGGAGGTTAACCATGTGGTATTGCTATTCAAACCTTGTCCTGGTTGAAATTTGCCACCACCCGTCCATGTAATTTGATCCGGGCTTCCCGCGAAAGATAAATACAGAAGTGTGCTCTCATCAAGCTCTAGTGTAGAGTTCGAAGCTGTTATTCCATTGCAGGACAATGAGGATTTGCCACCGGAAGATACGGTGTTGGGCACAGAGCTTGATGGAACAACTTTAATGGTGCCGTTAGCAACACTTTTGTTGTTTGGATTTTTTGTGATAAAAGCTTCATTGACTTTTATGTCTTCAGAATTTTGATTTGCAGAAAAGATATCTTTATCATTTGAAATTTCGAATCCGATTGTCTTCAGCAATTCAGTAATTAATGCAACTCTTTTCCCGCCTTCAAAATAATTTATCTTTTTAGCTGCAATTAAGTCTGAAATAGCACTCTGACTATCCTCTGAAGACAGCGCAAGATTTACAGATGCGTTTTCAACTGAAAATGTATTAATTCCAATAACTTGACCACATGTGTTGATTAGAGGACCGCCGCTGTTTCCATTATTTAGAGCTGTATCTGTCTGAATGTAATTCAAGTTTCTAAAATTTCTTTTAGCTGAATAAGATCCTTTTGTAACAGAGGCACCCCCTGGCAAATTCAAACCAAAACCAATTGCAATTAAAGTATCAGGCTCTCTTAGAGTCTCCGATTTGCCCCATGATAGAGCCTCCTCATTGGTCTCAGCAACGAAGAGAATCGCAATGTCTTTTTCCAAACTATTTGAAATTATTGTTGCTTTAGTGCTTTTACCGTCTGTGTAATAAACATTTATTTCGCCCTTTGTGTCAACAATATGACTATTCGTAACCAAATATCCATTTAACTCAAAAAAACCTGTTCCAATTATGCTGCCATTATTAGTTCGATTTTCAATTCTAACTACATTTGGTTTTACTTTTTCCACAGCGTTGCTATCACTGCACTCAGTTAACGCGCTTGTCACAGTTACTTTCGCTGTCTTTTCATCAATAATCTTTGAAAATACAAAAACATATCCAGTAACCAAAATTACGATAACAGCCAAAGAAGCCACTACTAGTTTTTTCTTCTCACGCACAAAGAGATTCATACTATTCATCCTAATTGTCCTCCTGTTTTTTTATACTGGTACCAATAATCTAGATAGCTGTATTAGATAAAAAATGATGGTAATGTCTTCATTCAGAATGGATTTAAATTAATTTAATATTTTTCTCAAAAAAACATCTTTATAATCTTTGGCAAATTGCTTAAAGGAGATTGGATCTTTTTCTATCAAGTGCTTAAGATCATTGGTAATTTCAGAGGCTTTACCAAGTTTCACGACCAAATAAATTCCTTCCATAACAAAGACAAAACTTGAATCATGGCCATATTTTCTCATCCTCTTCCAGAATTGCAAAATTGAAGGATCGGTATAGGCAATTTTTCGACCTAATACTTCCGTTAAAGTGTCAGCAACTTCTGAATATGTTAATGCTTTACCCCCTGTTAAGGTATATGCCTTGTTTGAGTGTCCGCTTCCTGTCAGTACGACGGCCGTTGCCTCACCAATATCACGCACATCAATGAAACTCGTTGCTCCTTTACCAGCAGGCACAAACACTTCATCGTGCTCTAGGATATCTTTCAGGTGAGTCGTCGAAAGATTTTGCATATAAAAACTTGGACGAACGAAAGTGTATGGCACTCCAGACTGAATGATATATTTCTCAATTTTATAATGAGGAGTAATGCGATTGCTTTCAACGCCCATAAGAGAAAGAAATGCAATTTGGGATATCCTTTTTTCTTTTGCAAAATCAATGACTGGATATAAGGTTTTTGGGTTAGAAATAGCAGGCGGACGTAACAAGAAGAATTTATCGACGTTTATAAAAGCTTTTTCAAAGGTGCTGCCATTTGTAAAATCAAACACAACAGGTTCTATGTTTTCATAGCTATCCAGGTTAAGGCGACTAATGTCCTCTAGCTTTGTCACAGCCGCTTTAACTCTCACATCAAACTTTAACAAGTTCTTTACAACTTCGCGACCAACATTACCTGTCGCACCTGCAACTAATACTTTTTTCATAAATATTATTATTAATTATATAGACACTATACCATAACAACTTAAGCTATATGAGTGAGCGATAAGTTAGTATATCATTAACTGTTTGCCCAAGCTATGATTCGAACATTAGTTACGACGGGGAGCCATAAAAAACCAACCGGGATGCGAAGGCTGAGATACTTTGTCCGATAATTTTGTAAAGCTCGTCGATGACTTTTTGTTGCTCGTCTTTCTCGTTCTTTTCAGGAAATATTTTAGACGAATTTTCGATAAGCTGTTTTTTCCATGTTCCGACCGCGACAGGGTGAACTTGATATTCGCTAGCAATCTGAGATGCTGTTTTGATTTCCTTAAGTGCCTCTAAAGCAACGGTGGCTTTCTGTTTTGGCGTAAACTGTTTTTTCATTTTTAACCCTTTCTGTTTTCTTGATTTTACCAGAAATTTTAAGGGGTAGTAGGGGTCAAAATTTTGTCTAGATTATTGGTACCAGTATAGCTTTAACAGAGCATTAACAGAGTGGTTGAAAGAGTACAATTTCGAAAGGCCACACCAAAGCCTTGGCTACCTAACACCGATTGAGTACCTTGAAGTTACACTAGGAAAAAAAGAAAAGTTGTTACCAGCGTACTCTGCTAGTGCACGGGCTAGAACTAAAATCGACAAACTGTTATAATAGTGAAGCAAATTAATAACTTGGAGGGTCGTGAAAATTATGTTGAATTTGTCAAGAATTTGGTATACTGGTTTTGACACGTCTTTAAAACAATTTTTCGTAAGATTAATTTTAATATTATTGATTTTCAATAATCTTTTTTTTATTTCAACACATACAGCCATTGCTTCAGCTGATTTAACAATCAATAATAGAATTATCGATGACGGGTCAACTTATTTATCCCAACCAAGGTCAACTAGAGTACAAGGAAACTATCTTTATGTTGCAGCTTCAGGTGACTCAGCTTTAACAATTTTTGATGTAACAAATCCGGAATCACCCATAAAAACTGGGGAACTTAGAGATGTCGAAAATTTTTCTAACAGCAGATATGTGGAGGTAAGTGGAGACTATGCATTCATCGTTTCAGCAGGTAACTCTAAATTGCACTCAATTAATATATCAAATAAAGCCTTACCTGTATTAGCAGATTCTTTGGCTATCCCAGCCGGTGTCTGGGGTCTGGCTATAGATGGAGATTGGGCTTATATAAGTTCTAACAGCGCTAGCTGCTTTTCATCTGTAAATATCTCTAACCCTGACAATTTAATTCTTGGAGCCCAGGCAACCGATGCCTCAAGGTGCTCAGGAACTATCGCAATAACAACAAATGAAAACCGCCTTTATACTTATTCAACCACAGGAAATGATGAATATTTGACGGTTTTTGATATCACCAATCCACTTTCGCCAGATCTGATAGGGTCATGGAGTGCTCTTGCTGCAGGTTTAGGTAATGCGAATGCTCAAGACATTGATTATGATAATGGAAAAATCTATTTGGTGGGTTGGACAATACATATCTTATTAATTATCGATGTTACCGATGGTGCTAACCCCACCTTAACAAGTAGCCTTATCGACTCAACAAACTTAAATGGTATTACATATTCTGTAAAGGTAGGTGACTACTTAGTTGTTTCTGGTACCGCAAGTAGTAGATTAACAGTTGTAAATGTCTCGAATCCAGCTATTCCAAGTGTTGTTCAGAGTTATACAAGCGCTGGCGACATCGCTTCACCATATAATTTAGAATATCACAACAAACATTTGTATGTTCCGATGACTGGTAGTGCAAGGGTAAATATTTACGATTTCTACCCCATTGCCCCAATAATTACTGATATTTCCCTAATCTCCGTCGACAGAAGAAATGCGACCATCAGTTGGAAAACAAACGAAACATCAACCTCACAGGTCGAATATGGTACTTCCTTAAGCTATGGTTCGACCACAACCGAAACATCTTCATATTTGGAAACTCATTCTGTTGATTTAAACGGTTTAAAGCCTTGTACATCTTATAATTTTCGAGTGAAATCAAGGAGTGAGCATAACAATACCGCAACTAGCGAAAACCAAACTTTTACGACAACCTGCCTAAATTCCAACTCAGTAAAACAATTAGTTGACGGATACGATTGGGCAAATTTTTATCAAAACTCTACATCAGTTTCACCAAATACCGATCATTTTGGTGGTTATGTTTTTTCAGAATTTAATAACGATCTTTATCTAGGTATCGGAAATTGTCGTCCAGCCGATTGTGGGACAGGATTGGTCGCAAAATACAATGGCAGCCAAGTTGAGTCAGTTGGAATCGTTGATGACGAGGGAATTAATGAAATTGTATCCTATGGAAACACACTTTACGTTGGAGGGCCCGACCCGCACGAAGACTGGACTTTAGGTAATTTTTACAAATATTCAAATGGGACTTGGCACAAAATTAGAACTGGTAGCGGTTTAACAAATGTAATTCATATGTGGGGACTGTATGTAGATGCTAATGGGGTGATATATGCGGCTGTTTCATCCCATATTGGAGATAATTTAACTTGGTTTGGTGAGATATTTAAAAGCACTGATGGAGGAAATACATTTGTCAGCACTTCGCATCTAGGTGATTATCGAGCATTTGATGTTTTTGGATTTAATTCAAAATTATACGGCTTACAAGTTACAGATGTCGTAGCGGACAACAATCTTTCTGTGAGTAGCGATGGTGGTTACAACTGGACTACTATAAAAGCAGACGGTGGGTTGAGACGTACTCATATGATTGAATTCAATAATAACCTTCTTGCCCTTGGTGGAGGGACTCTTAATAATGTTATTTATGCCTTAGATAAAAATAATAACTTTACACAATACAATCTGGACTTTCGTGTTGGCGTGCAATATACGGACGCGGATTACTATTCAAATTATAATGAATTTGTAGTAGCGCAGGATGGGTACTTGTATACAATGACTAGCGATGGTTCGATTATGCGTACCAACAATTTAACGAATTGGCAAACGGTCGCAGACACGGGTAAAGAAATAATATCAATAGGCTATTGGGGAGATCAGAACAAAATTGTTTTTTCAACAAGGGGAAGCGGGGCTTCGATTTACACGATTCAGTTAAGCTCTGCGGTACAAAGCGGAGATGTACCTGCAACACAAAGCGGAGATGTACCTGCAACACAAAAAAGTAATATGCCTGATTCAAACTCCATTGCTTCAATTATTAAGAAAAATAAGACTAACTCTTCAAAAAATATATCCTTACTCGAAAATCCTACAAACAACAGTATTAATTCTACATCAGATGCCTCAACTTTAATCAATGATAATCTTGAGTTTTCTATCAAAGTAATAATTAAAAATAATCCAGTCAAAGGGGCAACAATTGAACTAGACTCTGATCCCAAAATAACTACCACAAACCAAGATGGTTTAGCGCATTTAACCAATATTGGCAAAGGATTTCACAAGATAAAAGTTACATTCGACGGCTTTACATATGAAAAAGATATTTTTGTTAGCAATATTTTAAATGAAAATCACCTAGAACTCGATCTCAATTCCGTCGGATACAAAAAACATGACAGAACGATAGTTTTTTCTTTAATGTTAGTGACGGTTTTAGCCTTATTAATAATTTTTTATAAATGCAAACTCAAACGGAAAGTATAAACTACTTTTAAGATATTGGGTCAGATCGATAGTATTTTACTTCCTTGGATATTTTTTTTTCGTCTACCACACAGACCGAACTTCTATCAAAGTAAATTTATCCGAAGCAACTAAAAATCCAGATAAAATCAATTCAGCTCTTCACGAATTACTCTCCTTTAAGGTTATCAAGGTTCAGAAATCATATGATACTATCGCTTTGACCATTAAAAATGCAAGCGAAAAATCATTTAATTCATGCACAAAGGACAAGGATCCGGATCAAGCTGCAAAAATTTTACGTTACAAAAAAATCATGAAATTTCTTCCAATAGAGGGTCGAAAGGGCTTGAAAGATAGCTACTTAGACGGAATGGTCGAGAAGTGTGTCAGATTCAAGTTAACAATCAAGAGCGACATCACTTGGTATTCGGGCTATACAACTACTCTCGCAGAGGCATCTGGGGATGGTTTTATCTTGCTCAACGACAGTATGAAATTAACTGGCAGTGGACAAGTTGTGAATACTTGTTATGAGACTCTCGGTCTGCCGGACCGTACCGGCAATATCCCCGAGGTATGGAAGTTTGATATCCCTGAGTTTGACCTTGTCACCTCAGCGACCGGACCTAAATTTAACTTGGTAGTGGACTTGCACGCCACTGAGAGCTCTCTTGTTTATGCCTGTCCTTCAGCCACCGGAGATTTTTAAATTATCAATAGCAATGCAACTTGGGCTTTCGATTTTCTGCACCAAGATGAAATCACTAATATGAGTCAAGGAGGTGGAGAGGTGATAAAATATCTACTACCAAATTGGGAGATTATCAATAAAGACGGCGTCTTTGCCCAAAAAGTATATATCAGAACGGTGCCAGATAGATTCGAAGGGAGTTTTAAAGAAGATACAATTTTTCAACTACTACACACACCGAGCTATTGATATTTCACGATCAGCAACATTTTAGTCAAATAAACATTTAAAAGACATTGAACTCGGCTTAATATCAAAATCGGGGTGCTAATTCCCTAAAATATGTTCGACAATCTTATCTCTTAATTGCTTTGTTATGCCTCTGTGAATATTGGTTTTTTCTTTTAAGAAACTGAAGCTTCCATCTAGCGAGTTGGTCGTTTTCTGAATATTCAGCTCTGGATATTTCAGATAG
>JBBQQK010000026.1:0-12982 GCA_038216025.1 Patescibacteria group bacterium | reverse complement strand
AGGTGGTAATCGCATACATATGTACAATGACTTGTTGTTTTGCATTCCATGGCTACTTTGTATTATGTGCCAAAGGGATGCTGGAATCAATCCATCCCTCGGGCTGACGCCCGGGGAATTATTAAGGAAGTATTAAATGGTATATTTCTATTCTAGCACTGCTTTAATTCTACGTATACCCGCAGAAGAAGCTTCTTCTTTTTTGATCTTAAAATGACCCAGAGTACCTATTCTATCCACATGGGGACCGCCGCAAATTTCTTTAGAGAAAAATTCTCGAGACCCTGAAATTGTCGAGGGGTTTCCAATGGTATAAACTTTGACGACATCTCCATATTTGTTTTCAAAAAAACCTAAAGCTCCTGAGTTTTTTGCTTCTTTTGGCGACATCTCTTCCATAAAAACTGGCAGGTCCTTAACAATTTGTTCATTTATGATCTTCTCCACTTCGAGGATCTGCTCAGACGACATCTTCTCAGAGTGTGAAAAGTCAAAACGCAATCTATCAGAATTGATATTAGAACCTTTTTGCTGAACATGTTCTCCCAAAACTTGTCTTAGCGCCTGATGCAATAGATGTGTTGCTGTGTGATATTTGATTGCCATTTCTCCGGAATCCGCAAGCCCTCCCTTAAACATACCTGCCGAAGCAGATCGAGACAATTCTTGATGAGCCTTGAAAGCTCTTTCAAATTCAGATTTATCTACCATAATCCCTTGTTCTTCAGCCAACTCGGCTGTCATCTCCCAAGGAAAGCCAAAAGTTTGATAGAGATTGAAAGCTTTCTCTCCGTTTATCTCATTCTTAATTTTTTCAAATTCAAGCAAACCACGATTAATAGTATTTCTAAACTTGGATTCTTCTTTAGTCAACTCCTCAATAATTTTTTGTTGGTCAAAAGGATAAATGTCTGTATAAATGTCAAACACAGTTATTGCTATTTCAGTCATAAAATTCTTTGTTATACCAAGTTGCTGCCCCTTCACAATCGCACGTCGAACAAGCCTGCGGACGACATAACCAGCGCTTTTATTCGATGGTATTGCACCATCGCCTACAGCAAAAACAGCAGCTTTTATGTGATCTGCTACGATTCTAAAATACTTTTCTGACTCTTCGTACTTTTTTCCGGACAATTCCTGAATTTTTTCGACTATCGGCCAAAACAGATCCGTCCGGTAATTATCATCAGATCCGCTTATGACTGCCAACATCCGCTCTAGCCCCATACCGGTATCAACATTCTTCTGCTCCAACACCTCAACCCCATGAGCCGTTGAATTATATTGCATGAAAACATCGTTCCAAATCTCAACCCAGGCTGAATCGTCGCAAGTTTCTTGAAAATTGGCCGGGGCGTCATTGCTGCCGGTCCAATAAAACATTTCACTGTCGGGACCGCACGGTCCGGTCTCTCCTGCTGGACCCCACCAATTGTTTTTTTTAGGCAACTTTGCAATTCTTTGCGAATCGATACCCAACTCAAGCCATTTATCATATGCCTCCTGATCGAAAGGAGCATCATTGTCTCCAGCAAATACAGATACTGCCAATTTATTTTTATCTATTCCCATCCAAGTCGGATCAGTTAAAAATTCGAAGCTCCACTCAATTGCTTCTTTTTTAAAATAATCGCCAAGCGACCAATTCCCCAGCATTTCAAAAAAAGTATGGTGTACTTTGTCGCCAACCTCATCAATATCATCAGTTCTAATACATTTTTGAGAACTAGCCAATCGCTTCCCAGACGGATGAGCTTCTCCCAGCAAATATGGCACGAGAGGATGCATTCCAGCCGTTGTAAACAATACCGTCGGATCATTCTCCGGAATTAATGAAGCGGAAGGGACGACTTGATGCCCTTTGCTCATGAAGTATTCTAAAAAATTAGTTCTTAGCTCAACACTATTCATTGCTCAATTCCTTACGGGATAACCGGTTATATAATCTGACAAAATCAACTTTTTTCAAAATATCCAGCAAAATTATTAAAAATTTGTGACCAAACGAAGCCCCTTATCTCATATTTATCTGGTTTTTTAGGCTCTATAGTGATTGGATCTAGTCCCAACTCTCTCGAATACATTGTCTGATAGACAGTTTGATAGTTTCTAATTTTTCTAACATAAGGGTACTTGGCTACAAGCGAAGGCGAATTTACAAAACGGTAGGCATTTCCTGTATTATACGCGTATAAAGCCAAATCGACATTGTTGTTGTAACCATTCAAAAGATCTCTTAAGTGTGCGGCACCAAATTCAATTGAAGTCTCGGTGTCGAATATGTCATATTTTGGCCAACGGCCTGTTTCTCTTGCCATAGTGGCCGCTGTGCTAGGCATAAATTGCATAAGTCCTTGTGCGCCTGCTCCTGAACGTGCATTGGGGTTGAATCGGCTTTCTTGCAAAATTACCCCGCAAACCAAGGCGGGATCGACATTATATTTTTTTGAATATTTAACAATCCAATCAGTATATTTCAAAGGATAAATCTCGTCCGCGAAATACTGAGGAACCGCAAAATAAACAAAGGCGCTGAGCAATAATACTGCAAGCAAAGAGGTAAAACTAAATATTTTGACACGTTTTTTATTCATTGCCTCAATTATAGCAAAATAATAAAAAAATGACCATAAAACATTGGCCATTAATTGGTGCCCAAGGCCGGACTCGAACCGGCACGGCATTGCTGCCAAAGGATTTTAAGTCCTTCGTGTCTACCATTCCACCACTCGGGCATAATTAAATTTATTTCGGCGACAGATCTGTCCGCTGTCTGCCAATCATTTTATCAACCACTTACCGTCCGACAACACAATTTCACCAGAAAGGCTAAATCCCGATGCCTTTTTGTGACCACCCCCATTCAAAGCGGAAGCCAGTTTAGTCAAGTTAACATTGTCTTTTTCTGTCCGTAAACTACCTTTGATTTTACCATCCTCTGTCTCGTAAAGCAAGAGTGTAAAATTTGATTCAGGGACGGAATTCAAAAGATTGACCAATCCAGACACTTCGTCCATCGATGCTTTAGCTTTCAGAAAATCTTTTTTTGTAATCACAGAATAGCTAATCTTTCGTTGAATGTCGTATTGCAATCGGTTTAGAGCTATTCCCCATAACTTCATAGTGCTTATAGAATGATTGCTCGCAATATTATCGGAGATATTTTTTAGTTGTGCCCCTCTTTTCAATAAATCGGAAACCATTGCCAAGACCTTAGGAGTAGTATTGGCATGCCTAAACCCGCCAGTGTCATTGTGAAGGCCGGTTAACAGATAAGTTGATATCTCTTTAGTCAGAGGCAATTCAAGGGATCCCAAGAGCATGTAGACAAGTTCTGAAGCAGAAGAAGCCTCATCATCCACTAAGTTAACCGAAGCATATTTCCAAAGATCATTTTTTGGATGATGGTCAATATTTATAATTGGAATATTTTTGCTCTTAGCCAGAGCAATTCTTTCGGGAAAACCTGTACGATTTAAATCGCCATTATCAACTAAAAATATTGCGTCTGTATCTCCTATCAAAAAATCCTTTTTGATCCCGGTTATTTTTAAGAAACCGTAGACTTTAGGAATAGCATCTTTGCAAACATAAGTAACGTTCTTGCCGGCTTGTTCCAATGCCTTCCCTAAAGCCAAAAGCGACCCGATCGCATCTCCGTCGGGCCGCTCATGGCAGATTATAGTAAATCTATCATTGTTCGATATTATCTTTTTCAGTTTAGAGAAGCTGCCCATTTTGATTTGTAATATTATATGCTTCTGAGAATTACATTCTTTCTCTCGTCTTCAGGCAATTCGTTCTTCTTTATTTTTAAAGTATCAGTTTCTCCATCAGTGATACCTTCGAGCTTTTTAAACTCGGTTAGGTCAGCATATAGCATTGGAACGACTATTCTGGGATCAATTTGAGAAATAATTTTAGATGCTTTTTTAATGTCAACTGAAGAGTCCTCTCCAAGGGGAACAAATAGTATGTCTATATCCCCAATTTCTTTCGCTTCTTCTTCCCGGAGATCGTGTGAGATTTTTCCAAGATAACAGATCTTCATTTCTTCTGCTCGAACAATGAATATAGTGTTTCCATTATCTTCGATCCCCTCGACAAAAACCCCGTTCTTTTCATATTCACCTGGGCCGACAAACTGAAAACCGTTTACAGATATTTGATAACCCAAGTTAATAATGTTTTCTTTTGTCTTGATGTCAAATTTCTCACGCCCAAGATATTTTATTATCATCTATCCTCCAAAGTTATTTTTTCTCTTTTTTAACTTTTTTGCTTTCCTTTACTTCCTCTGCGTCTGAATCTTCTTTTTCTGCCTTAACTTTAGATTTTTTAGGAGATTTTTTTTCTTCTACTTCGACTTCTTCATTTTTGTCGTTTGATTTTTCTGATTTTGAGTCATCAGTCTTTAAGCTCAATCCGAGTCTGTGACCTTCTGGTTCTATGGAGATTATTTTAAATTCATACTCTTTACCTAATTCAACAACCTGGCCCGGATCGATAACATGGTTTTGAGACAATTCTGATATATGAACTAGACCATCTATTTCTTCATCAAGCGAAACAAAGGCTCCGAAAGGGGTAATTTTGGTGACTTCACCTTTTATTGTATCGCCAATTTTATATTTTGAAGCTGCCTTAACCCATGGATCAGGCAATAACCTCTTGACTGACAGAGAAACTCTACCTTCATCCAAAGAGATTATAATAGCATCAACTGGATCGCCGACATTAAACAGCTTATGAAGATCGCTAACACGACTCCAGGATACTTCGGAGATATGAACCAAGCCCTCAATTTGAGGATCAATACTGATAAATAGACCGAAATCAACAATACCAGTGATTTTTCCTTTAATATGATCACCGACGTGATACTTATCTAGTTTTTGTTTTACTTCCATGGCACTAACTGCTTTTTCAGAGAAGATCAATTTATTGCCTTCTTTATCGCAGTTAATAACCTTTACCATCATTTCTTGGCCAATAAATCTTCGTAATCTGCTAAGGATTTCCTCTTTATCGCCGCCCTCAACACGAGGGTAGTTTGTAGGCGATAATTGCGAAACTGGTATAAATCCGGGGATTCCGCCGATTTCTGTCATAAGACCACCTTTATTTGCGTCGGTAATCTTAACTTTAGCAGGTTCACCTGTTTTGAACTTTTCTTCAAGATCGAGCCAATATTTTTCACGATCAGCCCGCTTTAGAGACAAAACAACGTTTCCATCGTCATCTTCCATTGCAATTACGGTACAATAAACCTTATCTCCAACTTTCAATCCGGTTTTTGATGTTATTTCCTTTTCTGGAATAAACCCTAGGGACTGACCGGCTACATCAACCCAAACTCTATTTCCACCAACAGCCAGAATAGAGGCTTCAACCATTTCTCCTTCAGCAAAAGGAAGCAGTCTGTCGCCTAATTCGGCCAGCAGGCTCTCCATCGTTTCCTTTTGCGCTACGTTCACGTTTTCTTCTGTCATAAATTATTTTTCTCCAAATATTATTTAGTTTTACTTTTTGGTAAATATTTTTTATATCTTTCTTCAACAGTTTGTCTTTTCAGCTCTTTTGGGAGTGACTTTAAGACCAGAATCAATAGTATTAAAACCCACAGAAAGATTCCGGAAAAAATCAATAATAGAAAGAATCTTGAAGCCAGCCAACTCAACCCCTCATATCTTGAAAAAAGATGGACAAAACCTAAGACGGAACCGGTCAAGAAAGGTGTAAAAAACGAATTTGCTTGTTTTGGAATTTTTCTTCCCATCAGCTTAAGCAAGATCGACAGTATCAGCATTGCTCCAAAAAGAACTATAAGCGGAAGATACATTTTCGTTTCGAAAGATGGTGTAGGATTAAACAGGTATTCGCTTGAAAACAATTCTTTGATAATCATAAGTTTTCTTTAAGTTAATGTTTATTAGCGGAAGATTGAAAAAAACTTGCCTGGTCTTCTCAATTGTTCAGTCGCTTGGTCACGCGTCAAATTCTGCTGAATTTGCGCTCGACCCCGGCTCGGCCTACCCGGCCTGCGCCTTTCAAGCCTCATCTTTTGTATGGTGGGCGAGAGAGGACTTGAACCTCCACGAGCTTGCGCCCACTACCACCTCAAGGTAGCGTGTATACCATTTCACCACTCGCCCTTATATAACAAATTGCCACACAAAGCAGCAATTATTTTTCAAAGTATAAACGCTGGTTTAATAATTCACTAAACGATCATGGTGCGCGCTGAGGGACTTGGTCACGGGTCAAATTCTGCTGAATTTGCCCTCGACCCCGGCTCGACCTACCCGGCCTGCGCCTTTCAAGTCCTGTGTACCACCATAATCTACCTCTCACTTTGTGAGCGACAGATCATGGTGCGCGCTGAGGGACTTGAACCCCCGACATTCTCGGTGTAAACGAGACGCTCTAGCCAACTGAGCTAAGCGCGCTCTGATCAATAAAAAACTCGGAAACACAGCCCGAGTATCAATCTCTATCTATTCAAGCTGGTTTAATATTTTTTATTACTAAATAAATAGTAACATATTATTTAGTCAATGTAAACACACATTACAGCACCCAAATCGGAAAGCCTCCCGAAGTGTCATCCTGAACTTGTTTCAGGATCCCAAGTGACAGAAATTAAGCTTAGGTTTTCGGAGGGGTATTACAGCAGATTAAATCGTCTGGCCAAGCTGATCAACTTTATTTGGTGGGCGAAAGAGGACTCGAACCTCCACGACCTTGCGGTCACTACGTCCTGAACGTAGCGTGTCTACCATTCCACCATTCGCCCTATCGCAATATTATGTTACCTCTTAACTCTTTTTTCTTTTTTATACCAATCATTTATATGACAATACCTGCCTACTCCGCCACTAGAAAATCGCTCGTCAACACCTTTTAGATTTGCACCGGTCTCAAAATACTCATCCGGCAAGTCATAGTATTTCACCAAGTACTCACTATCAATCTTACTATAAATTTCGGCATATTTTAAGCTTCTTTGAGCAGAATCAGTGATCATGCGGGCATCCTCTGTCAAAACATCCGTTTCTTTGCTGCTCCAATTTGATAAATTTGATTTTCCAGATTGAGTTGAGTGCCAAAAAATATATGGGTCCCCGTCCTTCCCGAAGTCAAATCCATATAAAAGCAATTGATAGCTATGATTTTTCAAGACGTCCATCATCGCGACCGAATTGTTCAACTTAACATTTACATTAATATTTTTTATGGCCAATTCCTCTTTTATAGCAAATGCCCTACTTTTTTGAGGCTCGCTATCAACGGTATCCAAACGAATAGAAAATTCGGGCGAGAAAGTTTCCTGCCCTTCAATAATTTTATTGCGGACTTCCTTGTCTTTTAAGACAGGATCCAAAGTATTGAGTATTAATCCAAGCTTCTTCGTAGAAGAAACGGGATAACTTTTCAAAGATTCCAACTTGCTCGAAAATATTGCTGCATCTAGTTTATCTTGGGTGATCGCCGAAGATAATGATTTTTCATCTTCATAGGTTTGATATTCAATTTGATTTAAGAAAGGTTTTTGGTCGTAATAATCTTCATTTTTGACAAGCACTACCCTATTCACCGCCTCGTTCTTTTTTTCTATATTATTGAACTGGTATTTACCTGTGCCGATAGGAGTTTTACTGAGAACCTCGTCAGGAATACTGGAGGGCAACACTCCAAAGTTACAACTATAAATAAACGGCCCGTAGGGTTTTGAAAGTTCAAATACGACAGTATCCTCTGTTGGCGTAGAAACCGTCACATCTTTCCAAAAGTCGAACAAAGGACTTTTATTCTCTAAACTCTTTATCCTATTGATGGTATGGCTAATATCGCCAGAGGTCAGAGCTTGTCCATTGTGAAACACAATATTATTTTTTAGCTTAAAAGTGTAGCTCTTCTGGTCTCCCGACACCTCCCAACTCTTAGCCAAATCAGGAATAACTTCATTTTTATCATTGAAATTAATAAGTCCGGAAAATATAAGACTTGTTATCGATCTGTCGTTATCGCTAGAAGCCAAGACTGGATTTATATACCTAATCTCCCCTAATAGACCTTCCCGATATGTCCCGCCTGATGATGGGACTGGCACAGTTTTATTATTAAATGTCTTTACAGCTAGAATCGAGCTAAGACAGACCGCAACAAACAAAAAGATAATTGCCGTTAATCTTTCAGGCTTGGACATCAATGCCATACTCAGCGAAATTCTTTTAAAAATATTGGGGAAACAAAAAAAAGGTTTTTTTGAAAAACCCTTCTTATTTGAATACTTTATCTTGCTTTTTAGTTTTATTTTATAAGACATTTATGAGAAAAATACTGTCAAAATAGCAGTTGTGCAAAATAAAATTGCTACCACTATGGTACCATAGAACAATATTTTTTCAATTCCTCTTCTTGAGCGATAGACATTGCCTTCTCCACCAAAAGCCACACCCAGTCCGCTGCCCCGCTGCTGCAATAAAATGGAGCATATCAAAACTATCGCGAATATAATTTGTAAAATTTTCAGATAATCAATCATAAATCTCCAATAATCAATGGGCAATCTTTTACCAACTGATTCTGGAGCGGGTAACGGGAATCGAACCCGTATCTCATCCATGGCAAGGACGTATAATAGCCATTATACTATACCCGCATCAACCACTAGTCAAAATATTATGCGCCAGATACTAAACAATACTAAACCATAATATAAAAAAATTCAATATACTAAAGATTAGTAAATGGAGGCGTCGCCGGGACTCGCACCCGGGTACACGGTTTTGCAGACCGCTGCCTAACTACTCGGCCACAACGCCACTAAGGTAAGAAATAGCCGCATAAATGGTGCCGAAGGCGAGAATTGAACTCGCGACACAAGGATTTTCAGTCCTCTGCTCTACCACTGAGCTACTTCGGCAATTAAACCTTAAATAAAACATTAAAATATTAACACAATCAACTCACGCTGTAAACCTTGAATTATTGCTGTTAGCACTCCATGATAATGTCACCAAGCAGGACTCATTAGAAATGTCACCTTTTTGGTAAAGTAAATGTTCAAACAAGCATTTACTACAGAGAGGTTTACATTGGAACTACTGACTATGAGCCGTAAAGAAATTGAACAAGTTTTAATCTTTGAAAAATTGAAGAATAAAGAGATCAGGCAAACTGATGCTGCTAAAATGCTCAATTTGAGTGTTCGTCAGGTTAAACGCAAAATCAAAGAATATCGTAGAATTGGCGCAGCTTGCTTAACTCATGGCAACAGAGGAAAAACCGGCAATCGCAGAGTCGATGAGCAAGAAGCCAATTTGGCCATTAAATTAATCAAAGAAAAATACTCAGACTTTGGACCAACTCTTGCTGCTGAAAAACTACTCGAAATTCATAGCTTAGAATTTGACCATGAGACATTACGAAGATTAATGATTAAGGAAGGATTATGGAAGCCAAATATCACAAGAACTGTAACTAAACATTTCTGGAGAGAAAGAAAAGATTGTTTTGGTGAAATGGTTCAGCTCGATGGTAGTCCACATGACTGGTTTGAAGAAAGGGCAGAAAAATGTACTTTGATAGCTTTTATCGATGACGCTACCAGTCAAATTCTTTGGCTCGAATTTGCCAAAAGTGAGTCAACTGAAAGCCTGATGAAATCAACAAGAAACTACATTGAAGAGCTTGGTATTCCAGCGTCCTTCTATGCTGATCGTGGGGTTGTTTACAAGGTAAATCATAACAATCCCGACAATGATAAGATCACTCAGTACAAAAGAGCCTTGGATGAGATTCATGCCAAACTAATCCATGCCAGAAGTCCGGAAGCTAAAGGCAGGGTTGAGAATCTGTTTGGGACACTTCAAGATAGGTTGGTTAAAGAGCTACGCCTTGCCAATATATCAACTACTGAAGATGCCAATAAATTTGTAAAAGAAATATACATTCCAAAACACAATGCCAAATTTGCTGTTGAGCCAAAAAGTAAGACAAACTTACACAAACCAATTGGTAGCTACAATCTTGATAGTACCTTTTGCTTAAAAGAGGAAAGGAAGGTCACTAATGACTACACAATTAACTACAAATCCAGATTCTTTCAGCTTGAAGGCAAACAGCCAACAATTATCAGACCAAAAAACGTGGTAATAGTTAATGAGAGTTTAGACGGATCAATTGAAATATATTTGAGGAAAACAAAACTTAATTTTAAAGAATTGCCCAAAAAACCAGAGAAGCAAAACAAACCAACCTTATTGAAAGAGAGGAAAAAATACACACCACCAGCCAACCATCCCTGGAGAAAACAATATTTAAAAAGGGACATTTCTATTGAGTTGGTAAGGTGACATTTTTATTGAGTGTTGACAGTTGAACGGCAGTCAACTCGTCAGCGCCTTCCGAGTTCTATTGTCTATCAAAATAAAACACCTAAGAAGGTGTTTTATTTTATCTCTGCGTAGTTTGCGAAAGTTCGAGGAATGCTTGTGAACCCTTTATTTTTTAAAACTAATTTTAGAGGGGCATCTTCGAATTTACGAGTGCTTAATGTTTTGAATAATATTTTCTATGTATTCTTCTTTTTTTTCATGGTCCATTTCCTCTGCTTCAGGATGCTCCAAGTGAACAATTTCGTGGACAATTACTTCTTTGAGTCCTTCTTTTTCAATTTTCCACGGGCAAATTCCAATAGCATTTTCATTTTCATAATATGTTCCCCAAGTTCCACACGATAGCCAATAGCAAGTTATATCACTTCCGGTATTGATTTTGGGACCTTTTGGCATATTGAACATTAGCCAGATCCAGCGGAATGGATTTGGCCAAAAAACAATTAGTTCGTTTTTAATTAAAAAAACTCGACTTTTAAATGTTATGTCGAGTGCCCTTTGGATATCTTTTTTTAAGCTATATTTGTAGATGATCATAAGGTGAGTTGATGATTATTAATGGTCGGAGAAAGTTCACAGAACTTTCTCCGACCGGGTGAATAGTGGCTATTTTCTAGCCACTGACGCCACACTTGCACTTACAGTCGCCGGTATGGTCGCTGTTGGTGGAAGCGAGCTTTTTCGTGGGTACTACGCCGGTCGATAGGCGCATAGCGATAAGATCCTTCATCGGATTCCTCCTCTCTGGTGACGTTCTCTGGGTTATACACGAACCACAAGAGTGGACAGCCGCCACCGCATTTCTCATAGGTCTGACAATTGATGCACCTTTGTGCAGGGTAGGTGTTGATTTGGTTGTAATGCCCCGAAATCCCGCTACTTTTCCAGAATTGAGCGAAACTTGCAGGGTCGGTGAAATCGACTCCGATCTGACCGAGCGGAAAATCGTGAAGATGATTGCAGATTAGCAATTGACCCGTGCGGTCAAAAACCAATCCTTCTCTCGTCATAACATGGCATCCGTACCCAATTTGATTCTTTGCTTCAAGTTGAGCAAGAAACTCGGCCGGCCAAAGACATGTTGGCAAGCTCTGTGCCAAGTGGAATCCACCGCCGGTAGCTTTGTCCATTGCGGGATACTGACTGATAATCGCATTGACTACCTTATCTGGATCCGGCATGTAGGCTGACGACGGCTTTCCTTCTTCGAACGTTACGGAACAGAAGTCAATCGAGAATTTCTTGGCTCCATTATCGACGGCAATCTGGCAAATTTTGTCCATCTGATGCAACACACAAGTGCTAGCAATCGTAGTGACTTCGAACTGGATAATGGAATCCGCCAAGTTGCGGATTCCATTTAGCACGGTGTCAAACGTGCTAAATTTTGTACGCGTAAGCTCTTCATGGAGCAAATGGTCTCCAGCTTTCATGGAAAGGTTAACGCCGTTTAGACCGGCGAATTGTAGCTCTTCTACAAAACGCTTGTCTGCCAAACGAAAACCGTTGGTAATGAGAACGGTTCTGAGACCGAGCTCTGTTGCACTTCTGATCGTTTTGCAAAGGTGGGGCCAGAGCGTAGGCTCGCCGCCAATAAACAGAATATGGGTTATTCCGAGACCTGCAGCCAAACGAAGTAACTCTTCTGCGGTTGCTTGAGTCATGTCGTCTGATTGCTGATATTCGGTCCCAAGCGCATAGCACCATTTGCAACGGAAGTTACATGCACGATTAACTGTTAGCCAAGCACCGGATAATCTGAGGTTCATGTAGTTCTCCTTTCGAGTGTGGCGCCTATATACTATACATACTATTTCATGATTGGTCAACTCAATATATAATGTTTAGTTGATTGGGGTACATTTAGTTCGAGTCTAATTTTGTCTTATTTTTTTCATACAAATAATTT
Source organism: Patescibacteria group bacterium (assembly GCA_038216025.1). Classification (GTDB taxonomy): domain Bacteria; phylum Patescibacteriota; class UBA1384; order XYA2-FULL-43-10; family 1-14-0-10-43-13; genus JBBQQK01. Next base: position 667 of record JBBQQK010000026.1, on the reverse strand, counting down.
GATATCATTCGTCGCAAAAACCTAAAATTGATTTCTTGATACTTTTCGCCTATTCAGCCATTGCTTGGGCAATATTTGTGCCGAGTACAAGAAGTAATTATTTCCCAATATTCGTTGTCCGGATTGGGCTCTATCTCTTTAAGAGAATTAAAATCGACTCCAGCTCAGCCTACTTGGCCTCGCCTTTCGAGTTCTGTTTGCTGTCTGATTCATAAAAAAATGACCATCTTGCGATGATCATTTTTTCATGGCTCGGGGACCAGGATTCGAACCTGAATTGACGGCTTCAAAGGCCGCTGTCCTACCATTAGACGATCCCCGAATATTTAAATAACTTGTATTACAATACTATAAACGCAACATTTTTTCAACAGATGCCTCTTAGCTCATAAAAAAGGTTACCGAAATCCTTACGAATATATCATAATTGGGTTACCGTAGTCAGATATGAATATGACTACAAAAAAAGACATTTTTGAGCGCTACTTAAGAGAGTATTTAAAAGCTTCTAAACAAAGAAAAGGAGGTGATCGATCTGTGCACCAAGGAGGTGTGTGGTTGGGCGATGGCCGATCACATGCGCACCGAACTGGTCTGCGAGGCGTTGACGATGGCGAACACGCGCCGGCCGATCATCAAGGGTGCAGTGTTCCATTCCGATCGCGGT
>JBBQQK010000025.1:0-13500 GCA_038216025.1 Patescibacteria group bacterium | reverse complement strand
CCGCTTCTCGATCTCATCTCCACTAAACAATTCTTCTCCAAGAATAATTTTGCCGTAGGGCAAAGAAAGGAAACATGCTTAAAAAGCTAGAGTTTCAAACAAAAAGTTACGAAGTACCATTTGGTAATGCACAGATCAAATTAGAGACTGGTAAATTTGCTGGCTTGGCTGATGCCGCCATCACTTTAACCTGCAACGAAACCATTGTTATGGCCACAGTAGTAGTAGGGAAAGAACCGCGAGAAGGGGTAGACTTTTTTCCGCTACTAGTCGACTTTGAAGAGCGTTTTTATGCCGCAGGAAAAATTTCCGGAAGCCGTTTCATCAAGCGCGAAGGTCGCCCTTCTGATTCAGCTGTACTGGCTGCCAGAAAAATAGACCGCCCAATTCGGCCACTATTTCCAAAGGCTTATAGAAATGATGTTCAAGTTGTCATCACTGTGTTGTCGTATGACGGCACCATCGATCCTGACGTCTTGTCGACCGTTGCAGCGTCATCGGCTCTCATGATGACTAACGCTCCATTTAAAGGTCCAATCGCCGGTATGCGCGTTGGTATGCTGGATGGTGAATTTGTATTGAATCCAACTGAAGAAGAAATCGAAAAATCGGACTTGAATTTAACCATTGCCTGCAACAAAGACAAGGTTATGATGATCGAGACTGAAGCCAATGAAATCTCAGAAGAAAAGATATTTGAAGGTATCAAATTGGCAATCAAAGCTGCTCAGCCGGTGATTGATATTCAGCATAAAATTGCGCAAGATCATATGCGCCAAGTAGTCGCGCAAGAAGATCAAACTGTTGCTCTGCACTCAGAATTACACAAATTAACCTCTGACAAGATAAAAGAAGCTCTTCTTGAATTGGACAAAGAAGCAAGAGAAGCCAAGCTTAAGGCTTATGAAGCCGAAGCTCTTGAAAGTCTGGAAGGCGCTTACAAACAAGTTGAAATTAAAAGCGCATTTGCTAAAATTGTTGAAAAAGAAATCCGCACCGCAATATTGGTTGAAGAGATTCGTCCTGATGGCAGAGGATTGGAAGAAATTCGTCCTCTAGGCATTGAAGTTGGAATATTGCCTCGACCACATGGTTCGGCTTTATTTACCCGCGGCCAAACCCAAGCCTTGACTGTGGCCACGCTCGCCTCGCCTGGAATGGAACAACTGATTGATACAATGGAAGGCGAATCAACTAAACGTTTCATGCATCACTATAATTTCCCTCCCTATTCAACTGGAGAAGTGCGCCCAATGCGTGGGGCTGGCAGAAGAGAAATAGGACATGGTTATCTTGCTGAAAAGGCTCTGAAACCAATGATTCCTGACTCTGATAGTTTCCCTTACACAATAAGATTGGTATCTGAAATTTTGTCATCAAACGGTTCGTCTTCAATGGCAGCCACATGCGGTTCGACTTTGGCCCTAATGGATGCCGGCGTTCCGATTAAGAAACCAGTTTCGGGTATTGCGATGGGTCTTATCACCAACGAAGATTGTTCTAAATTCAAAATTCTTTCTGACCTACAGGGATTGGAAGATTTCGCTGGAGATATGGACTTTAAGGTTGCAGGAACAAGAGACGGCGTCACTGCAATTCAAATGGACACCAAGATTACCGGATTAACTTTGGAAATCATTGAGAAAACTCTAGCTCAGGCTAAAACTGGCCGGCTTGAAATACTTGAAGCAATGTTAGAAGTAATTCCAGAATTTAAAAAGACATTATCAAAATATGCGCCAAGAATTGAAGCCTTGAAAATCAATCCGGATAAAATCGGTGAATTGATCGGCCCTGGAGGCAAAACTATCAAAAAAATTGTCGACGAATGCGGCGGCAAAGAAATTATTTCGATTGATATTGAAGATGACGGTACCGTTATGGTTTCCTCTATCGATCCAGAAATGGGCGATAAAGCTATTTCAATCATCAAATCGATGTCCAGAGAATTAACTGTTGGCGAGATCGTTACCGGAACTATTGTGGATATTAAGAAAGATAGAATGTCCGGCAAAGAAATCGGTGCAATCGTTCAGATCACCCCTCGCATGGACGGCATGATTCACATATCTCAAATCAGCCAAGAGCGAGTTGAAAAGGTCTCAGACAAAATCAAAGTTGGGCAGATCGTTAAGGCCAAAGTAGTAGAGCTCGATCCAATGAAAGGCAGAATTTCACTTTCAATGAAAGGAATTGATCAAGCTTAACCGAAGGTTAAGACCGCGAGTTATCTTCAATGATAACTCGCGGAAATGAGCCTTTGATTTTTTCAATATTGACATAACGCAGCCATTATTGATATAATTTGTACGAATTGATTTAAGAAGAGCACTAGTTTTATTAGAATTTTTTATTTTTGATCTATTTTATGGAGTTGAAACCCAAGTCAAAAAAAGAACTTTTGGACGGTTTGCAACAAAGCATTGCAACTTGCAAAAATTGTTCCCTTCATCAAACTAGAACTAATGTAGTTCCCGGCTATGGGAACCCTCGGGCCAAGATACTATTTATTGGAGAGGCCCCAGGAGCCAAAGAGGATCAAAGTGGCACACCGTTTTGCGGCGCTGCGGGGAAATTTCTCGATAAAATGCTCAATTCAATTAATTTAAACCGGAAAGATGTTTTTATTGCTAATACATTAAAATGCCGGCCGCCTGAAAACAGAGATCCGCAAAAAAGTGAAAAAGAGGCTTGCCGCCATTATTTAGAAGAGCAGATAAAGATTATTGATCCAAAGTTAATCGTATGTCTTGGCCGTCATTCTGTTGAAAACTTTATGCCGGATTCCGGTGGGATTTCAAAAATGCACGGAAAAACTTTAGTTCGACCAGATGGCAAGATTTATCTCGCCCTCTATCATCCAGCGGCCGCTTTACACAATGGTGGCCTAAGGCAGACGCTCATGGAAGACTTTCAAAACATTCCAAAAATTATCGATAATATGCCTAAAAATAACTAAAACAATTAATAAGTAACTATTTAGAAAGAATTACTCTAGGGGAAAAAGAAAACATGGAAAACAGACCTCAAAATCCTCAGTCGAAGAATGTTTCAACTCGACCGGCGGGGAATAAAAATCAAAGTAACCGTTATATGGATGTTCATAAAAAACCATACAACAATCAGCCGAAAGTGGCTGAACAACAATCTAAAGGGGAACAAATGAAGAATCCGCTCGATAAAGCAATAGCAGGCGATGCCGTTGAATCTAGGTTTACCGCTCAAAAGGTTGATTTAAACAACTCAAAATTTTTTGTTGAGCCAAAATTACGCATCTTATTCTTAGGCGGCGTTGAAGAAACTGGCGGAAAAAACTGTACAGTACTCGAATATAAAAATGACATTATTGTTGTAGATATGGGATTCCAATTCCCAGATGAATCAATGCCTGGTGTTGACTATGTCATCCCTGACGTGTCATATCTCGAGCAAAACAGAGCCAAAATAAAAGGAATGTTAATAACGCATGGCCATTTGGATCATATCGGGGCCATTCCTTATGTTTACGAAAAATTGGGTTCGCCATCAATATACTCAGCTCCATTAACTTTGGGTATCATCAAGGGAAAACTTGAAGAATTTGGTTTGGATAGAGGCGCAAAATTAGTTAATTTTTCGCCAGATGACAAGCCGCTTCAGCTTGGATGTTTCAAAATATCAGCATTCAGATTGACTCACAGCATACCTCAGGCAATGGGTTTCGCTATCGATACGCCCGAAGGTATGATCGTCATGACCGGAGACTTTAAATTTGACCATACTCCAGCTGATGGCCGGCCGGCAGACTTTTCCAGCCTTGCAATGATTGGAGCTCAAAAACCGATGGTTCTTCTCTCTGATTCAACTAATGTTGAAAAACCGGGCAATTCCGTCTCAGAAAAAGAAATCGAAGATTCTTTATTTCAAATCATGGAGAGAGCGAAAGGCCGCATCATCGTCTCAACTTTTTCTACGCTTATTTCACGGCTGCAGCAAATTCTCAATACTTCTAAAAAGTTAAATAGAAAAGTTGCCTTTGTCGGCCGAAGCATGCTTCAAACCGCCGAAATCGCAATTTCTTTAGAAGCACTTCTGGTGCCTAAGGATACAATTATTGATTCAAAAGATATACAAAAATATTCTGATGAAAAAGTGGTCATTGTCTGTACCGGTTCTCAGGGCGAGGACAACGCTGCGCTATCGAGAATAGCCAACGGAGAACACCGCCAGATTAAGATTAAAAAAGGAGACTTAGTTATTTTGTCTTCCTCGCCGATTCCAGGTAACGAAAGATCTGTTTCTAGCTTGATGGATGCTTTGTTCCGAGCTGGCGCAAAAGTTTTATATCAGAAATTAATGGATGTTCATACCTCTGGTCATGCCAACCAAGAAGATTTAAAATTAATGCTTGCATTAATACGACCAAAATATTTCATACCTGTCCACGGCGAGCGACACCGTTTGATGCTGCATTGCCAAATCGCTCAAGAAATGGGAATTGTAAATGAAGAGCACTGTATTGTGGTGGACGACGGACAGATCATCGAATTTTCAAAAGGCGAAGGCGTGGCAACAAACAAGAGAGTGCCTGCTTCGTATGTGATGGTTGATGGTTTGGGTATTGGAGATGTTGGCAATATCGTTCTTCGTGATAGAAAGGCGATGGCACAAGATGGTATATTCGTTATTATCGTGACTGTCGATCATACGACTGGCGAGATCGCTACCTCTCCCGACATTATCTCACGTGGTTTTATATATATGAGAGAAAATGAACAACTTGTTCATAAATCTCGCGCTGAAATCAAAAAAATTGTAACCAGATATGCCGGAGACAAAAAACCAAAAAGTGATTGGGGCTCAGCTAAACAAGAATTGAGAGATCAAATGGGAGAGTTTCTCTTTAGAGAGACCGAAAGAAGACCTATGGTCATCCCAGTGATTATCGAAGTTTAATTTTTAGTATTTGGTATAAAAGAGTATATATCCTTTAGAAAAAGAACCGCTTTAAAAAGCGGTTCTTTTTTTGAGCACCGAAGGATTTTGAATCCTTAATATTTAATCCTTAATCTCTAGAAATAATTTGCACCTCTTTTCTACTTGCGATACAATAAAGCTAAGTAGCATACCTGCCGAATTTTTAAGTATGGAGGGTTCGTGGGAAGAAAACGTAAAAACCCAAAGCACAAGCAAAAAACGCCTAAATGGTATCAAAAAGAGGATGATTGGGGAAACTTTGTTTTTGATGTTTCGCTGGGACTTTCAGCGGATGCTTGGAGAATTATACTTTCGTTCATAATCATTATTATTTCTTTTGTTATAATATTGGGCTTTTTTAATTCAGGCGGTTTGTTCGGCTCTGCTTTTGCTAAATTTGATCGGACAATGTTTGGGGCCTTCGGTTCATATCTTTTTGCTTCATCTTTTCTCTATTTGGGTATTTTCTTGTTAATTCCACACAAGCATGATCATAAAAAAGAAAAAAATCCTTACCGGTTGTCTAGATTTATCGGTTTGTTTTTGTTGAACTTAGGAGTTCCTGCCTTTTTACACCTGTTTATTGTTCAAGAACAGGCGAAAAATCTCGCCGGATATGGACACGGGGGTGGGCTTATCGGCTATATTATTTCTAGTCCATTGCGTAATGGCATCGGGCTTTTTCCGGCTTTTTTGACCTCGGTTGCTTTAGTCGCGATTGCTCTTTTGATGATATTTGACTTCTCTTTCTTGAAATTTTTTGGGCTGGCAAAAGAAGATGAGGAAGACGAAAAAAGTCCGGTTAATAACATGGGATCAAGAGTCTCTGTATTTCAAACTGTTAAGAGAAAACTTTCGGGCATGAAAAAGCACAACGAATGTGCTCCAGCTAAAGCTCCTGTCGTTGAAATTAATCCAAATGCCCCCGCGGTAATCAAAACTGACTCTACTTGGGCTTATCCGCCTATTGCAATTTTGAAAGATGCCGATGAAGCACCCAATCCTGGCAATATTGAAAAAAGCATTGAAATTATTAGAAATTGCATGAGTACTTTCAATATTAAAGTAACGATGGGCGAGGTAAATGTTGGGCCTACAGTTTCTCAGTATACTTTCAAGCCAGATGAGGGCGTTAAGTTAAACCAGATAGTAGCCAGGCAAACTGATTTGGCTCTTGCTCTTTCTGCTAAGAGTCTTCGTATGGAAGCGCCTATTCCAGGAAAAAGTTCGGTTGGCCTAGAGATCCCAAATAAAGTAGCGGCTAAAGTGACTCTTAAAGAAATATTGCAAACAAAAGAATTTAAATCGGCCAAAAGCAGCTTGACAGTTGCCTTGGGCCGTGATGTTTCGGGCGACCCTGCGGTTATCGATTTAGAAAAGATGCCGCATCTTTTGATCGCCGGCGCCACTGGCAGCGGTAAATCTGTCTGTATTAATACAGTTATCTGTGCTCTCTTGTTTGGAAATTCTCCAAGAGATTTGCGCCTCATCTTGGTTGATCCCAAAAGAGTTGAACTAAATGGATACAACAACATTCCCCATCTTTTGTCGCCTGTGGTGACCGAAGTCGATAAAACTGTTTCGTCTTTAAAATGGGCAGTCTGGGAGATGGAACGCAGATATAAAATGTTTGCAGAACTCGGAAAGCGTAATATTTCTGCCTACAACGTTGATCCGGGGCCAGAAGGAAAAATACCTTATATCGTAATAGTAATAGATGAGTTGGCTGATTTGATGGCTACTTCTGCAAAAGAGGTAGAGGGATCGATCGTTCGCTTGGCTCAGATGGCAAGAGCAACCGGCATGCATCTGGTCATAGCCACACAGCGCCCTTCTGTTGACGTTTTAACAGGTCTTATTAAGGCCAATGTTCCTTGCCGTATTGCTTTTGCAACCGCATCTCAAGTTGACTCTCGTACTATTCTTGACGTTTCCGGCTCTGAGAAATTATTGGGAAATGGCGATATGCTCTTTTTGGGCAATGGGGTGACTAAGCCAAAACGTATTCAAGGTTGCTTTGTTTCAGATCCCGAGATTGAAGAGCTGTGTCAGTATCTGCGAGATAAAGAAACGGCCGTTTATGACGAATCAATTTTGTCGTTTAAATCAGCCTCTTCGATGGGTGGTGGTATGACCGGTGGCGGTGGCGCAGGCGATGACGACCTTTACAACGAAGCAGTCGAAACTGTTGTTAGAGCAGGGAAGGGTTCTGCTTCTTTGTTGCAGCGACGTCTTAGAATCGGATATGCTAGGGCGGCTAGATTATTGGATATTTTAGAGCAGAATGGTGTCATCGGTCCTGCCGAGGGCGCAAAGCCTCGTGAAGTGCTGGTTACCGGATCTGATATGCCTTTTTCTTCATCCGGTGATAATTTCCAAGATTTCGATAACACAAATGGTAGCGGCTATTAAGATTAACAAACTATTGAAATGATTTCAGGATTCTCTAAGAAAAAAATAAAATCGCAAAAGTCTCTCGGAGAGCTGCTCCTTTGTAGTAGAAAAAAGAAAGAGATTTCTCTTGAGGAAGCCGAACTTGCCACTAAAGTTAAATTGAAATACTTAAAGGCTTTAGAGGAAGGCAATTGGAATATATTGCCGTTGGATGTATATGTAAGAGGCTTTGTCTTATCGTATTCTAAATTTCTAGGGATTGATAAAAAAGAGGTCCTTTCCCTCTTTGAAGTAGAGAAGGTTTTGAAATATCAAAAGCATACAAACCAATTGACCTACAAGAAGTCATATAAAGATATCCGTTTTTTAATCACTCCTAGAGTAATAGCTTCATTTGTGGTTTCTTTATTTGTGATGGGAATGGTGGGCTATATCATCTTTCAAGTGTCCAATTTTGCCGGGATGCCAGCTTTAAAGATTATCAATCCTCAAAATAACACTATTGTCGAATCGGATTCGATTGATATTTCAGGTTTAACAGACCCCGATGCTGTTGTTATGGTTAACGAGGAAAGGGTTCCTGTTACAGAAGAGGGAAGATTCAACTCAAGCTTAAAATTGCATCGAGGGGTAAACGTGTTAAAAGTTAAAGCAATTAATAAAACAAAAAAAGAAGCATTTCAGATATATACTGTGGAGTATAAACCGAAAACTGCACAAGCAATTGAATTGTTAACAAATCAGTAATCTGTATATTTCAGAAGGAGATGGCTATGGCTAAAAAGACTGAATCGGAGGGGAAAAAAGTTGAAGAAGGAAAAAGCCAAGCTTTAGAAGCCGCGCTTTTATCGATTGAAAAGCAGTTCGGCAAAGGGGCGATCATGAGTTTGGGCGATGGCGCCAAATTGAAAATAGATGCTATCTCCACGGGCTCTTTTTCTCTTGATATAGCTTTGGGCATCGGCGGATTACCAAGAGGAAGGGTTATTGAAATATATGGTCCAGAATCTTCAGGAAAGACAACTTTGGCCTTGGCCACAATTGCTCAAGCCCAAAAATTAGGTGGAAATGCTGCCTTTATTGATGCGGAGCATGCTCTTGACCCTGAATATGCCCAAAAATTAGGCGTAAATTTAGAAGAGTTATTGGTTTCTCAGCCTGACAATGGAGAGCAGGCGCTTGAAATTACCGAAACATTAGTACGCTCCAACGCACTAGATGTAATAGTAGTTGATTCAGTAGCGGCTTTAGTGCCTAGAGCTGAAATTGAAGGTGAAATGGGAGATTCAATGATGGGGGTTCAAGCCCGCTTGATGAGTCAAGCCCTTCGTAAATTAACAGGCGTTGTTTCAAAATCCAAAACTATTCTTATCTTTATAAATCAGATCAGAATGAAAATTGGCGTAATGTTCGGAAATCCTGAAACAACCACCGGCGGCAATGCCCTTAAATTTTACTCTTCGGTCCGTCTCGATATCCGACGCAAGGCAGCCATAAAGAAAGGCGATGAAAATATCGGCAACAATGTGGCGGTCAAGGTTGTAAAAAACAAAGTTGCGCCTCCATTTAAAACTGCTGAGTTTGATATTATGTTTGGCACCGGAATCGATTACGAAGGGGAGTTGGTTGATTTGGGCGTCCGTTATGGAGTAGTTGATAAAGCTGGCTCATGGCTATCTTACAAGGATCAAAAATTAGGCCAAGGTAAAGAGGGCGCAAGGGCAGTTCTTAAAAAAGATAAGAAATTAAGCGAAACTATCAAATCCGAAATACTGAAAGAGCTGGAGCCAAAAGAAGAAGAAAAGGAAGTATCGGACAAACCAGACGCAGACGGCAATGCGGCCGAATAGCCATTCACCGCTTAATTATGCTTTATTCCTTCTATCCAGAAGAGATTACGGCACTGTTGAGATAAATAACAAATTGTTGGATAAGTTTGGACAAGAAGAAGCAGATAAAGTGGTAGATATTCTTTTGTCTAAGCAATTTCTTGACGACAAACGATTTGCCAATAACTACGTCAAGCTCAAAGCGCAGTTTAAGGGCAAGCATTATATCAAGCAAAAGCTTTCATTTCTTAAGATACCAATAGATATTATTGAGAACGCATTAGATCAAAATTATCCTCCGGATAAGGAGATGGAAAGTGCTATAATAATAGGGAAGAAATATTTATCCAAGAAGGATGGAGTTGAAAATATTAGGGCCAAAACAGGAAGTTTTCTGCTGAGAAGAGGCTATTCGTATGAGATAGTTAAAAAGGTGCTTGATAACATATTTTAAAAAACAATTAGGAGGGCAAAATGTTTAAAAAAGGCAAAACCAAGTATATCGCCTGGTTTTCGGAAGTAGGAAAAGGTGATATTGATCTTGTTGGCGGCAAGGGCGCTAATTTAGGTGAACTAACCAAAGCAGGAATACCGGTTCCGGGCGGATTTTGTGTTACGTCCGCAGCGTATTTCTATTTTTTGGAGAAATCAGGGCTCAGAAAGCAGATCACAAAGCTGCTAACCGGCTTGGATCCAGAAGATAATAAGAAACTAAACAAAGTTTCACGTGAGGTAAAAAAACTGATTCTTGAGGCTAAGATGCCAGACGATCTAGCCAAAGAAGTTAAGGAAGCTTACTTAAAATTGGGCGGCTTGTCAGTAGCGGTACGATCTTCGGCAACCGCAGAGGATTTACCGGATGCATCATTTGCTGGCCAGCAGTCAACTTATTTGAATGTAAACGGTCCAGCTCATGTCATAAAATCTCTTCAGAAATGTTATGCATCTTTGTTTGAAGCCAGAGCAATCTATTACCGCATTTTAAACAAATACGATCATATGAAAGTTGCTCTTTCTGCTCCCGTTCAAAACCAAATCAACTCAGAAAAAGCCGGTATTATGTTTACGGTAGATCCTGTGAGTGAGAATGTGAATCATTTGGTCATTGAGGCTGGATACGGTCAAGGAGAAGCGGTTGTATTGGGTGCTATTACACCAGATCGTTATCTTGTTGATAAAACTACCTTGCAAATCGTAAATAAGGAAATTCACAAACAGGACTGGAAAATTGTTGAGAACGGCAAAGATGGCGACAAACATGTTTCTGTGCCAAAATCTGAGCAAGAAAGTCAAAAAATTACTGATGAGCAAATAATTGGTTTAGCCAAAATCGGCATTGAAATTGAAAAGCACTACGGCAAGCCACAAGATACCGAATGGTGTGTTGAGAAAGACAGCCTTTATATAGTTCAAGCTAGACCGATTACAACTATCGGCAAGAGTCAATCCAATCAGGATGCGGCTGCTGCAGCTGATGCAAAGGCCACTGGCGTTCCAGTTGCAACTGACAATTCAAAAGCAATCGATTTAAAAGATGCTGAAATTATTTTGAAAGGTGCCGCCGCCTCTCTTGGCTGTGCATCTGGTCCGGTAAAAATTATTCACAAGCCGACTGAAATAGATAAGATCAATCAAGGTGATGTCTTGGTAACGGAAATGACTACGCCTGACTATGTACCCGCTATGAGACGGGCATCTGCTATTGTGACTGACGTGGGCGGTCGAACTTGCCATGCAGCGATTGTGTCACGCGAATTGGGTATCCCTTGCGTTGTGGGAACAGGCACTGCTACTTCAGTTCTGAAAACCGGTCAAGTTATAACTGTTGATGGTTCAAAAGGCACAGTTTATAAGGGTCAAGTTGCATCAAAGGCTACTCCGGCTGAAGTTTTGCCGGGAAGACCTGATGGTGTTGGTTCCTCTTTATTTCAATCAATTCCGGTAACCGGAACTAAGGTATATGTAAATTTGGGAGAGCCTCAATTGGCCGAAGATGTCGCTAAAATGCCAGTTGATGGCGTAGGACTTTTGCGCGCTGAATTCATCATTGCCAACATGGGCGAGCATCCTAAGGCCATGGTAGAAGATGGCAGATCACAAGATTATGTCAATGGCCTTGCGGAAGGCATCAGACAAATAGCAGAGGCTTTTTCACCAAGACCCGTTGTCTACCGTGCTACTGATTTCAAAACCAACGAATACAAAGGTTTAAAGGGCGGCGACAAATTTGAGCCAAATGAAGACAATCCAATGATCGGCTATCGTGGCGCTCTTCGTTACATCACTGAGCCCGACATGTTTAAACTTGAATTGGATGCTATTAGAAAAGTCCGCGATGAATCTGATCTTAAGAACGTATGGATCATGGTTCCTTTCTGCCGCACCTTGGACGAGATGAGCAAGGTAATCAAGCTTATTGAGGAAGGCGGCTTTCATAGAGGTCCTGATTTCAAGCTTTGGATGATGGTGGAGATTCCAGCCAACGTAATTCTTCTTGAGAAATTCTTAGACCTCGGTATTGATGGCGTCTCGATCGGATCAAATGATTTAACTCAGTTAACACTAGGCGTAGATAGAGACAATAACAATATTGCTTCTGCTTTCGACGAAAGAAATGAAGCAGTATCTCTTTCTCTGGAATATATTATCAAGACTTGCCGAAAGAGAAATGTTACTTGCTCAATCTGCGGTCAGGCTCCATCGGTTTATCCTGAAATTACCGAACTAATGGTACGAGCCGGTACAACTTCTGTTTCAGTCACACCCGACATGATCTTACAGACCAGAAAAGTGATTGCTTCAGTTGAAAAACGGATTATGCTACAAAACATAATGGATAGATAGACAGAAAGACACTCAATTAAAAAATCCCCTGAAAAGGGGATTTTTTAATGGTTATCAAGGCTACTGACTACTTTAGTAACTTTCTATAAACTAGAGCAACAGCTATCCACGTGACAGGTATTGCTGCCAGCAGACCAACAACGAGTGCCAATACACCAAGAATTATGATTCCGAATAATAGCAAATTAAATTTAAATAGATTCCACTTGATTCTTTCTGTCATATCACCGCTTTTTTTGAAGGCGTCCCTTATGGTCATGTTTTTATCAACTATAAGATATGAAACAAACTGATATTTTATCATTAGGTAGATGCCGGGAACAATAAAAAGCAGCAAGCCGGCTGTCACTATTAGCCCGTATAGAATCGAAGCTCCTAGAAATCGCCAGAAATATTTAGCGTTTTCCCATAATTCAGTATAGGATAGTTTTTTCTTGTCCAATAGATTCAGGGTAATTTTTAGTATGCCAATTGAAACGAAAATGCTAATGATGCTAAAAAATATTGAAAAGACGACAGCCGCATCGGGGTGTGTTTTGCTTTTGCTAATTGCTTGATTGAAGCCAGTGATAATGTTCTGTATTAAAACCAAGCCAGTAAAAAATAAGAAATTTTCTTTGACTAGATCCCAGGCTCCTTTTATCGCAGCGATAGGATCAAATTTATTTGAATTCACTCGTCTCCTTTTTTAAATATTCTCCAAGAATTATTATAATTTAATTATTAGAATAATACACCTTATGTAACGGAACAATAACGGTTTGACTCCTTTAAACATATTTAAATCAAAAATTAACTTCCAGCTTTATCAATTGAGCACGAAGTGCTAAGCTAGAGTTAGCAAATTGTAAATACAAAGAGGAATTAAGATGGCAAAAGAATTTATTAATGATTATCTATACTGGTACCAATAATCTAGACAGGTGTATTAGATAGAAAATGGTGGTAATATCTGGGCTAGAAAGGTTACCAAAATGAAAAAACAGTTTACCCCAAAAGAGAAAGCTGAAATTACTCTTGCCTCATTAAGAGAACAACAAACCATTTCTCAGATCAGTAGTGTTTACGAAGTCCACCCGACCCAAATCAATGCATGGAAGAAACAAGCCAAAGAAGGAATGCTTCAGCTATTTACAGATAAGCGCAAAAAAGAAAATCAGACCCAAGATCAGTTGATAGATGAACTTTACAAGATTATAGGGCAGCGAGACGCTCAACTGGAGTGGCTTAAAAAAAAACTCGGACCATCTAACACACCATGAAAAGATTACTCTGATTGAAAAGAGCAACCCTAAGGTTAGTGTCAAGCTCCAAGCCGAGGCTCTGAATATCTCCTGCTCCTCACTTTACTACAAACCGGTTCCAATCAGTCGAGAAGACATTGATCTGATGAATCTGATCGACAAGATCTACACCAAGTGCCCATTCTATGGAGCTAGACAGATAAAAAGGGTCTTGAAGCGAGAACACAAAATCA